>CALWNX010000044.1 GCA_944382925.1 uncultured Clostridia bacterium
CCGCTCTTTCTGTCGATCAGCAGCGCCTCGCTCGTTCCGCCGCTGAAATGAAAGCAGATATAGGGCTGCTTCTCGTCAACCTGCGCGAAATAGCGCACCGCCTCCACGTGACCCTCCTGATGTGAAAAGCAAAACAGCGGAACGTTAAGAGCTGCGCTCAAGGTTTCTGCAAAGGCGCAGCCGGCGGTAAAAACCGGCATGTAAGAGCCCTCCTTTGGCCGCGGCCTGTCCGAGACGGCGATGCAGCCGATGCGGCGGCGAATTTCATCATCCGCCAGCGCCCGGGCTATAAAGTCCGGCAGCTTTTGTACATGCTGAAAAAAAGCCGCGGATTGCCTCAGCCCCCGCTCGCCTTTTTTGACGCTCAAAAAAGACCGTAGGTCGAGGAGGATATGACCGCTGCTGTCGGTAAGGGCAACAGAGGTCTTGTAATTGCTGGTATCTATGCCCAGCGACAGTGCTCCCTTTGTCATTACAGCGCCTCAGCCAATGTTTTTCAAGACGGCGTTGACAAAGGCCGGTGATTTTTCGTCGCCGTATATCTTGGCCAGCTCGACGGCCTCGTTGATGGAAACGGATTTGGGAATCGTTTCATCGTAGAGAATTTCCGCGCAGGCCAGGCGCAAAACGGCGAGATCCGCCTTGGCCATTCTGCTAGTGCTCCAGCCGATGCTGTGCGCCGCAAGCGCCTTGTCGATCTCGTCAAGATGTAAGGCGACGTTGCCGACGGTCGTTTCTATATATTTTCTTTGCGCGCCCGTCTCGTGCTCCGCGAGAAAAGCGTCCAGCGCGCTCGTCTTGAGATCCTTTTGTGCTTCCAGTTGAAAGATATACTGCATGGCCAGAATTCTGGCGTCTTTTCTATTCATTGTTGCTCCTGAATCTTTCCGGGAGTGCCACTCCCTGTACGTGTATGTTGACAGCGTTTACAGCCGTATCGGTGATCTCGGCCACGCTTTTTTTGACCTCGTTTTGAATGTCCCAGGCCAGCTGCGGAATCTTGATACCGTAATCGGCGACCAGAAATATATCCAGGGAAATACAATCCTTGTCCCGGGACAGCCTGACGCCCTTGGAGTCGCCCTCCTTGCCGGCTATCATCCTCGTGATATTGTCCGCCAGAGTGTCGCACAGATGGTTGACGCCGGGGACGGCAGCCGCCGTTCGTGCGGCCGTCATACAGATGATATCCTCCGAGAGTCTGCTCGGAGCCTGTTTATCTGCCATAAGATCACCTCTGAAAAATTATAACAGAAAAGCCCCCGCTTTTCAATAGCGAGGGCGCAAAGCCGGACTGTTTATGTAATATATCAGTATTTGCTCTGAATGATGATCCTGTCAGCCGACTGGCCTGTTTCGCGCATCACCACATCGCAGATTTTGGCGACAGTATTGGTGTCAAGCTCCTGCTGATCGACCGTCACATTGACGCTGCTTTCTGTTATGAGTACAAAGCAGGCGGGAAGATTTTTCTGCGCGATGATGTTTTCGATGGCAAGCTCCTGCTCCATGTAATCGAGGATGCGCTGCTTCTCAGCCGAAGCATTGTTTTTTTCGTTTTCGTTGTTGCTGTCGTTGATCGTGGAATCGAGCGAAGCGATCAGTTTATTGCGTTCAAGCTCAAGCTCCGCCCGTAGCTGATCAAAATCGCCGCTGGCCGGCTCTGCTTCTTCGCTTTCGCTAACTGCCAGGCTGTCTACCAGCACCTCGCCGTCATGAGCAGGAAGCTCTTCGTTTTTATCAAGCTGCGAGGTAACGATGATGCCCGCGCCGAATACCAGCACCAGACCCAGGACAGCCACTCTCCTGCTCTTATATAGAATATCCTTATAGCTGAATTTCTTCTTCAAGGTCATTCCTCCTCTTCTCTCGCAAAGACTATTACATTTGAAAGCGGAATATCGAACAAGGTCGACACTCCCCGGGTCAGATCGCTGGCGACCACAGGATCATCCCCGCCCTCGGCGATCACGATCACGCCGGAAACAGCATCCTCGCTGTCATAGCTGACCATTACCTGTACCTCTCCGGCGCCCTCGATGCTTGAGAGAACGCTGCAAAGCTGTTCCTCGCTGCCGCCGTCAAGATCTGCTATCTGGCGGCGTCCGTCTGATGATTCGCTGAGGATGCTGAAAGCCAGGATCGCTATCGAGGCGATCAGAAGCACGGTGATCAGCCTGATGAATTTTTCCCTGCTCGCTATTTTTTCAAACATGATCTAACTCCTATTTATATGAGACTGGCCGGCGAATATTACTCTGCCGGCAGCAAATTTATCAGCGGATCTAGGATTACCGCCAGGATGACCAGCGAAAAGATGAATTTGAGATACTTGGTCAGATTCGAGCTCGGAATCAGGATCTGAAAGAACGCAAGCGAAATGATAATCACAAACACATCGCCCGCCCAGGTGAAGATTTCTCCCATCAGCTTCCTCCTATCCTCATGATCGTGGTGATGAACATGATAAAGAGAAGCGCGTTGAAAAACATGATCGAAGCGACCGAGATAAGGCAGCTGCCCATGTCGCTAAGTCCGTCCGCGATCCTGCTCTCTGCAATCGGCTCGGCCAGAGCCGCTGTCAGCTTGTATAAAATAGCTACGGCCATAATCTTCAGCAGCGGCACCAGAATCAGAAGCAGCAGCAAAACTATGCCGAAAACGCCCACCACGCTTTTGATCGACGACATGCAGCGCAGGAAAAGCTCGACCGTGTCGGATGTAAAGCCTCCCACGATGGGGATAAAGGTGCTGAGAGAATATTTGGCCGTATTGAGCAGCAGGCCGTCTGAGGCGTCGGTAAGAAGCCCCTGCAGGGAGATAATGCCCGTGAGGATAACCGTCAAAAGACCCGTGACGGCAATCGCAGCACTGCGCAGAAGCTTCGCAAGCTTCTTTACATAATCTTTTTCTGTTAAACAATTGATCAGTGCCAGCACCGTTGCCGTGAAAAGCGCCGGCAGGATGACAGCCTTGATGATCAGGGCAATGCCGGAAACAGAACCGATGATCATCGGACTTAATATCGTCCCTGAGGTGACTGCGCCCGTTGAAACCAGGATACCGATCAAAACCGGCGCCAGCACAGCCATCGTGTCGGCCATCGTGCTCACCGAATCAAGCGCCAGATCATAGGCGAGCCTAAAGCTGTTTATGCACAGAGCGATAATGAGCATCACCATCACCAGAATGCTTATATCCGCGACCGATTTGGTGCCAAACGAGGAAGCGAGGTTTTTCAATAGTCCCACGGCGATACAGATCGCCAGGATCTCCGCGCAGACTATCAGAGCGCTCTTCAGCTCATAGACGAGCAGATCTGTCAGGCTTTCTATCATCATTTGACCGTCAAAGATACTCTCGCCGTTTATAGTGGCGCTGAGAATGTTTTCCAGCGAAAACTGCTCAGCCAGCCCGCCGCTTATTTCACCGGCCTGTTCAGTCAGATCCTGCAGCGCCCGGCCGTCCAGCACGTTATCAAGTTGTTCTCGTAAAATCTTTTCCGTATCCATCAGAACAAGCTGTAAAGCAGCGTCAAAAGAGCCGTAAACACCGGGATGGCGGCAAAAAAGATTGCTACCTTGCCGGCCAGCTCAATCTTGGCCGCGATAGAGGTTTCGCCGGCGTCCTTGCACAGCGCGGCGGCAAATTCCGTAATGTAAGCGATGCCAAGCACCTTGAGGATGACCGGCAGGTATTCCCTGCCGTAGGTCAGCTTTTCGTAAAGGCCGGCGATGTAGCCGAACCCTTCGCTGAGACTGGCGATCACCACAAAGAGCAGCAAGACCCCGGCCGCCAGAGAAATTGCGGTCGCCAGCTCCGGCCTGTACTGCCTGACAATAGTGATGAGCACGACGGCGATCAGGCCGACGGCGCATATCTTAAGTAAGGTTATCATCGCCTTTAAAAATCAAGAAAAACTCTGATCTCTGCAAAAAAAGCTGCCACCATCTTGATGACGACAGCCAGCACAATGATGACACCGGCCAGCGTGATCATCATCGCCTCCTCATCCCGGCCGGCCTTGGCCAGAATCTGATTGAGCAGGGCGATGGCGATACCGATGGCCGCAATTTTGAATAACACGTCGATCTCAAATGTCATTTTATCTCCTTATAACAGTAAAACAGCCGGTATTGCCCCGAGAAAAAAGCCGAGCTTGCGCATCATCGGTGCTTTGCTTTTCAGCTCCTTCCGGGCTTCTTCTATCTGCGCGGCCAGCCTTTGCTCCATGTAGGCAAAGTGCATCAGGTGGTTTTCGTAATCGGTCTGGCCGATAAAGCTGCCCAGATAATTGAAGATTTCCCGGTCAGCTGCGGAAAGCGGCATGTCCTTATATATTTCAGCGACCTTCTGCGGCCAAAAACGCGCGATCTGAGCGTCTTTTTGCTCCATCACATCTCCCAGACCGGCTAAAAGCTCACAGGCCCTGGAATCAGCTCTTTTATCCACCTTTTTAAATACCTCCGGCAACGGTTCCTTGAAGTAGCTGATCTGCCCTTTGAGAGCCAGCGTCATCTGCAGAAAATCCTCCAGCAGCGACAGTCTCAGCTTGAGCTGCCGTGCTTTCATGATTCCCATAAGGCCGCAGGCCAGCACCAGGCCGCCGGCGCCGATGAGCCTAAGCATTTTCGATCCTTTCTATCTTGCCCGGCTCTTCGGCTGCGGAAAGATATACTATATGGCGAAAGAACCTGCGCTCAAGCAAAGGAGCGATCGCTGAATTGTTCAGATCGCTGCGGCTGCTTCCGTGAATAGAGCTGATCAGCCGCACGCCGGCGCTGAGGCATTGCCAGGCCGCCGTCACATCGCTGCTTTTGCCGATTTCGTCCGTAATGATGACCTGCGGAGCCATGGAGCGGATCAACAGCGGAATGCCGTGTACCTTGTCGCAGCCGTCGAGGACGTCTGTACGCGGCCCCAGATCAAAGCTGGGCGCGGAATTATACATGCCGGCTATCTCCGACCTTTCATCGCAGATCGCCACCTGTATCTGCCGCATGCTCAAAAGGCGGGCAATATCGCGCAAAAGCGTGGTCTTGCCGCAGCCGGGCGGCGAGGCGATCAAGACGCTGTGCGGTTCGCTCCCCGTCAGGAGCCTGGGCAGAAGGACGTTGGCGCAGCCTTTGATTTCCTTGGTAAAGCGGATATTCATGGAGCTGATTTCTTTGATCAGCGCCGGTTGTCCGTTTTTCGCCACCACCTTGCCGCAGATCCCCACCCTGTGGCCCCCTTCGATGGTGATAAAGCCGCGGGCGAGGTCCTCTTCGTACGCATAGTAGGAAAATTTGATCAGGCTGGCCAGAATCTTGCTCAGGTCCTCCTTGCTCACGACGCGGGTAAGGTGCTTTTCTCTGCCGCTCATTCTCAGCGCTATCCGCTGTCCGCATCTGAGCCTGATCTCCTGCAGGCTCTCAACATCCGCCTGCGGCAGCAGCGACAGCTCGTGATATACACTCGGCGGCAGCCTGTTTAGTATTTCTCTGAAGGTATCCATTTGCATGTCCTCTTTTCTTTTGAATAGTACATTGTATGACGGGGACAAGGTTTTATGACTGCGACCTGTATATTATTTTTAAACGTCCTCTAAATGGTCACACAGATCGGCGTTGTCTGTTTTGACTTAAGTATTGCAAAAAGCCAACATTTCCTCCCGTTTTCATCCATTTTACGGTCTTACGGGAACCAATGTTGGCTTTTTGGAAGTTATATGTGATTTCAGACAACAGTTTTCAAAAAAACGTTGTCCGTTTTTGTATCCGGCGGGCAAAAAGCCAACATCAGCCGGATTTGGGGTTCGCCGCGGTTATTTGCAGCGTGATTTGTTTGCAGCCGCTTGTCTGAAATTTAAGCGCACCGGCCGTGACATCACGGCCGGTGCGCTGCAGTACTTAAAATATTATGCGGTCGGGTTGGCTGGCTTTGGCAGTCTCATGGAAATTACCTGCATGAGGCTGTCCGTGCAAGGCAGCTCGTCAAAGGCCGGACCGTCGGCTACGGTCACGAGCGCCGCGCCGCTGGCCGGAGCGAGCACGCCGCCCAGCACCTCGCCGAGCTCAGCGTACTTGTAGGCCTCAACGGTGTCGGACATCTCATCGGAAATATCGTCGGTGTCCTCCCAGTCGAAGTCCACTTCAAAGATATGCGCGATCTCAGCCGCAACCTCCCAGTTGCTGAAGAGAATGTCCTCGTCGATAGCTGCTTCTACCAGCTGCAGTCTTCTCTCGGTGTTGGTGAAGGTTCCGCAGGTGGAGGCAAAGCCGGTTCCCGGCAGAACTACGTCAGCCTTGGCGCCCAGCTCTGTCATATGCGTATCGCATACGGCCAGGAACTCAAGAGCCTCGGTATCGATGTCGGCGTTCTCGCCGAATACCACCAGAGCCTTGACGCCTTCCAGCGCTTCCCTGCCGGCCGTGATGCCCATGTCGATCAGACCCTGAGAGTTGTTCTTCGGTCTGATGGCCAGGATACCGTCTCTCGGCGTGCCGATGTGTCCCGACAGCATCGCTATATCAGCGATCAGGACGGCAGCGTCGACGGTCAGCTCGTTCTGCTGGTAAACGATCATCGCCTTCTTGGCCGCCAGATAAGCATCAGCAATGGCCTGAGCCTCAGTGCTTACCTTGACGCCGGCGACAGAAGCGGCAAACTCATCGTAACCGGCGACCTTCTTGGCCTTGCCGCTGTCGATGATAGCCTTGGCGATCTCTTTGAGGAAGCCGAGACTGTTTTCGCCGTTGCAGACAGTCATTACTTTGGCTCCTGCTTCTTCAGCCTGTCTGATCTTCAGCGCAATTACGCGTGAAGCGCTATCCTCAAAGCCAACTTTAAGGATCAGGTTAGTCGAAAGCAGCTCGTCTATGGTGTTCGGGGAAGCGTCAAGTCCGGTCACCTTGGCCAGACCGCTTTCCCTGTTGTTCATGCACAGCACCTTGGCACCCATGGCCTCTGCCATGCTCTTCATGGCGTAAGCCTCCTCGTTGGTGAACCTGTCGGAGATGGAAACGGCTACCGCGTTCTTGCCGTACTTGGCAGCGACAGACTGGCATCTCTTGGCGATCAGCACGAAGGCCTCGTGATAGTCAGCCTCTCTGAAGCGGCCGTCTTCCTTAACATAAGGCTCCTCCAGCTTATCCTCGAGCATGGAGCAGTCAAAGCCCCACTTGCCCTTGCCGCAGATCAGACCCTTGTTCACTGCGCCGTCACGGTCAGGATTGGCCTTGATCAGCATGTCGCCGCAGGACTCAAGCTTGAGCGAGCAGCCCACGGAACAGAAGGAGCAGGTCGTGTAAGTCTCGTCGGTCTCTACAGGAGTTTCCTTGATCATGGTCGTTCTCTCCTGCAGAGCGCCGGTCGGGCAGACGCTTACGCACTGGCCGCAGGAAATGCAGCCCGAGTCGGCCAGGGATTTGCCCATGTTCGGCATTACCACGGTATCAAAGCCTCTGTTGACCAGACCGAGCGCGCCTACGCCGACAACCTCTTCGCAGACTCTTACGCAGAGGCCGCAGAGGATGCACTTGTTCGGATCGCGAACGATGAACGGATGCTCGTCTTCGTATTCGATGGTATGCTTTTCACCGGCGAATCTCTCCGGATGAACGTCGTACTGGTTAGCATAGTCGATCAGCTTGCACTCGAAATAGTCGTGGCAGCCACATTCCAGACATCTGGAAGCCTCGGCCACAGCCTGTTCCTCGGTGAAGCCGCACGGAATGACCTCGCTGAAGTTGCCCTTTCTCTCCTCGGCGGAAAGCTGCGGGATCTCAGGACGGCACATTCTCTCTCTGTCCTCGAAGGTCTTCTCGGTAATATCGTCTCTTTCAACGACGAAAGGCTTCTCGTATTTGATCTCTTCGCCGTACAGGTAAGCGTCGATGCTGGCCGCCGCCTTCTTGGCGTCAGCGATCGCTTCGATAGCGATGGAAATCTTGTCGTTACCGCAGTCGCCGCCGGCAAACACGCCCTTCATGCTGGTCATGAAGGTCTCCGGATCGTAGGCGATCGCGTTCTTTCTGGTCTTGTCACAGTCGAAGATCGAAGCATCCACGGCCTGACCGATAGCCAGGATCATGGTGTCGATGGCGATGGTCTCGGTCTTGCCTTCAACCGGCACCGGTCTTCTTCTGCCGGAAGCATCAGGCTCGCCCAGCTCCATAACCTGCAGCACAACCTCTTTTACATGGCCGTTTTCGTCCTTTACGACTTCAATCGGATTGCGCAGGTTCTTGAAGATAACGCCTTCCTCCTCGGCTTCTTCGATTTCTACCATGTCGGCAGGCATTTCGTCCTTGGTACGCCGGTAGATGTTGTATACCTCCTCGGCGCCCAGTCTCACCGCTGTGCGGCAGGCGTCCATGGCAGTGTTTCCGCCGCCGACGATGGCCACCTTTTTGCCCATGCCGATCTCTTCGTTTCTCACTACCCTTCTCAGGAAGTCGATACCGCCGATCACGCCTTCTGCGTCTTCGCCCTTGCAGCCGACGCCGGTCGATACCCAGGCGCCGATTCCAAGCAACACGGCGTCAAAGTCATTTCTGATCGTTTCAAACGGAATATCGACGCCGACCTTAGTGTTGGTGATGATGTCAACGCCCATGCTTTCAATGGTCGCGATCTCCTCGTCCAGCACCGCCTTCGGCAGTCTGTATTCAGGAATGCCGTATCTGAGCATACCGCCCGCATTAGGCATGGCTTCAAAGATCGTCACGGCGTGTCCCATCTGGCGCAGGAAGTAGGCAGCCGAAAGTCCCATCGGACCACCGCCGATGATGGCTACGCTCTTGCCGGTATCCTCTTCACATTCAGGCACGAACACTTCGCCGGCCAGGTCGTAGTCAGCGGCAAATCTCTTCAGCTGCTGGATGGAAACCGGCTCGTCTACCAGTCCTCTTCTGCATTTTTCCTCGCATGGATGCGGACATACTCTGCCCAGCGAAGCAGGAAGCGGAATCTTGTCCTTGATCAGCTCCAGAGCCTTCTCGTATTCGCCGTTGGCGATCAGGCCCACGTAGCCCTGGCAGTCGGTCTGTCCCGGGCAGGCCAGCACGCAAGGCGGGCGGCAGTCTCCCGTATGATTGGAAAGCAGCAGCTCGAGGTTGGTTTTTCTCGATTCGATAACTCTTTGTGTATTGGTTCTGATGACCATGCCCGGAGCGATCTCGGTAGCACATGCCTTGCAGAGCTTCGGATTGCCCTCCACCTCACACATGCACAGACCGCAGGAGCCATAGATCCTGGTTCTTTCGTCATAGCAGAGAGTCGGAATGAATATGTCGTTTTCTCTGGCGACTTCCAGAATAGTCTGGCCGGCAACTCCGGTAACTTCTTTGCCGTTTATGTTAAGTCTGAACTTATTCATCAGTTGTTTCCTCCTCCCCTATTTCTTTTCTATCGCGCCGAACTTGCAGGTCTCAAGGCACTTGCCGCACTTGATGCACTTGTCGTGATCGATGACATGCTTTTCCTTGACACTGCCGGAAATAGCGCCCACCGGACACTTTCTGGCGCAGGCAGTACAGCCCTTGCAGGCGTCGGTGATGGTGTAGGTCACCAGCGGCTTGCAGGACGCAGCCGTGCACTTGTGGTTGTAGATGTGATCCTCGTACTCGTTTCTGAAGTATCTGAGGGTCGTCAGTACAGGGTTAGGCGCAGTCTGGCCCAGTCCGCAGAGCGAGCCGTCCTTGATCTTGCTGGCCAGCTCTTCGAGCTTTTCGATGTCGCCGTCCTCGCCCTGACCGTTTGTGATCCTTTCAAGGATCTCCAGCATCCTCTTGGTACCGATACGGCAATAGTTACACTTGCCGCAGGACTCGTCGCGGGTGAAGTTGAGGAAGTATCTGGCCATGTCGACCATGCAGGTATCCTCGTCCATGACGATCATACCGCCGGAGCCGACGATAGCGCCGGTCTTGTTGATGTCCTCATAGGTAACCGGGGTGTCGATCAGATCGGCCGGAATACAGCCGCCGGAAGGTCCGCCCATCTGGACGGCCTTGAACTTCTTGTCGTTCTTGATGCCGCCGCCGATGCCGTAGAGCACCTCTCTGAGCGTCATGCCCATCGGCACCTCAACCAGACCGCCCTTCTTGATCTTGCCGGCCAGAGCGAATACTTTGGTACCCTTGCTCTGCTCGGTTCCCATCGCGCCGAAGGCGGCGCCGCCGTTATATATGATCCAAGGTACGTTTGCAAGTGTTTCAACGTTGTTTATATCCGTAGGCTTCTGCCAGAATCCCTTCGCAGCCGGGAAAGGCGGCTTCAGTCTCGGCATGCCTCTCTCGCCCTCGAGGGAAGCGATCAGCGCCGTTTCCTCGCCGCAGACGAAAGCGCCGGCGCCGGCCTTGATATAGATGTCGAAATCAAAGCCGCTGCCAAAGATGTTCTTGCCCAGATAGCCTCTTTCTCTGGCCTGAGCCATGGCGATCTCCAGTCTCTTGATCGCCAGCGGATATTCGGCACGGCAGTAGATCACGCCCTGAGAAGCGCCCATGGCGTAGCCGCCGATGATCATGCCTTCGAGCACCGAATGAGGGTCGCCCTCGAGAACGGATCTGTCCATGAAAGCGCCCGGGTCGCCCTCGTCAGCGTTGCAGACGAGATATTTCTCCTTGCCCGGACTCTGCTTGGCGGCGTTCCACTTGAACCAGGTTGGGAAACCGGCGCCGCCTCTTCCTCTGAGGCCGGAGATCTTGATCTCCTCGATAACCTCTTCCGGCTTCATGGTCGTAAGCACCTTTTCGATCGCCTTGTACCCGTCGGCCGCGATGTAGTCGTCGATATTCTCCGGATTGATGATACCGCAGTTTCTCAGCACCACTCTCTTCTGCTTGGCGATAAACTCCTTGTCCTCTTCGGAAATGGCCAGATCTTCGGCCACCTGATGGCCGAGAAGATGTTTTTCCACGATCTCCGCTACGTTTTCCGGCTGAACCTTGACGTATCTGGTCATCTTGCCGTCATCGTCATAGATGTCGACGATAGGCTCCAGATAGCAGGTGCCCACGCAGCCGGTGGTGCCGACAGTGATGCCGAGCTTTTTCTCGGCGATCTGTTTTTCAAATTCAGCAGCGGTCTTCTTGGCGCCGGAGGCGATACCGCAGCTGCCCTGTCCTACTACTACTCTCATGCTTTCACCTCCTATGCCCTGGCCCTGATCTCATCGAGGATCTGGGTCGCTTTTTCCTTGGTCAGACTTCCGTAGGTCTCGTCGCCGTCAGCGCTTCTGATCATCATTACGGGAGCCAGCGAGCAGCAGCCCAGGCAGGCTACGTTATTGAGCGTGAAAACGCCGTCCTCGGTAGTCTCTCCATCCTTGATGTTCAGATGCTCGCAGACAGCTTCTTCGATCATCTCCGCGCCGTTTACGTGGCAGGCGGTGCCCTGGCAGAGCATGATCAGATACTTGCCGATCGGCTGCAGTCTGAACTGGGCGTAGAAAGTAGCCACGCCGTAGATCTTGGCTGGCTTGATGCCGGTGCAATCAGATATGTAGTTTATGGTATCAATGGAAAGATAGCCATAAATGTCCTGCGCCTTCTGCAGGATGGTGATCAGGCTGCCCGGTACTTTTGCATACTGGTCTAAAACAGGCTGCAGCTCCTTGAACTGCTCCTTTCTGTTTTCGGCACAGTTGCAGTCACATACTTTTTCACTCATTTTAGTACCTCTCATAATAAAAAAATACATCTATCTAACAACATTACAACAATATAATTATAGCAATGTTGATTTCTAAAATCAAGTTTCTTCTGACCCTGCCGTATCGTCTTCTTCGCTTGGTCTGGCCAGGATCGTCATGCGCACTTTTTCTATGCGGCGCTCTCCGACCTCCGTGATCTGAAAAACATAATTTTCAAATTCTACCGTTTGACCGACGTGCTCCTGATCAGGGATCTCGCCGAGAATGTCGGTTATGAAACCGCCGATGGTGGAGCTATCTTCCGATTCGAGCTCAGTGCCGAGCTCATCGTTAAGATCGTCAAGATCTACATCGCCATCGACCAGATAGGTATTGTCGTCAACCTTGGCGATGATCTCGCTTTCCTCATCGTATTCATCATCGATATCGCCTACAAGCTGCTCAACGATGTCCTCGACCGTAACGATGCCGCTGAAGCCTCCGTATTCGTCGATGAGGATCGCGATCTGATTGCGCGATTTCTGCATGTCGATCAGCAGAGAGTCGATATTTTTAGTATCCGGAACCAGATATGGCCGTCTTAAAATCGCGGCGATGTCGACAGCCTCGTAGCTGCCGCATTCGCGCGCTTTTCTGAGAAAGTCCTTTATGTGCAGAACGCCGACAATATTATCCGCCTCTTCGCGGCAGACAGGAATACGCGAATGACGCAGCGTCATCAGATCTTCAAAGTATTCTTCGTGCGGATCATCGAGGTCGATCATGAACACGTCAGTACGCGGAGTCATGATCTCGTAGGCCAGCTTGTCGTCGAATTCAAAGACAGAGTGAATCATCTTGCGGCCTTCTTCTTTGATCACGCCGGATTCCTGACCCGCCTCCAGCATCGACATCACCTCCTCCTCAGAGAAGGTCTCATCCTTGACGCCCGGTTTCTGACGGCAGAGCTTGAGAAAAAGCTTGGCTACTGCCAGCAGCAGCATCGTCAGCGGGCTGAGCACGGTCCCCAGTCCCTTTGTCAGCCAGAGCATCTTGTCTGCCAGTCCTTCGTCGTGGCCAAGGCCGATTTTATGAGCAAAAAACTGACCGAAGATCACCAGCAGCAGGATAAAGGTTATTGCAGACCACAGCTGGTCAAAAGAAAGCCAGCTGCCTAAAAGAGCGCAGGCAATCATTATCAGCCTGTTGGTCGCCTGATACTTCTCCGTATTGCGGCCCGCACAGTCGAGCGCCGTATTGATGGCCTCAAAGAGTCCGTATACAAATGTCAGCAATACTATCAGTCCTAACTGTGTTAGTAAACTATCGGGGTCTGTTAACATTTTTCTTCCTTTCTCTTTCTTAACATGAAATACTGCCCGCAAGGCTGCCTCAGTCTGAGCAAAAGCAGCTGCTTGGGATGCGGCGCCGAGCTGATGGCCTCACCGCTTTCGGCGTCGTACATCTCGTCAAGCTGCTGCCTGAAGCAGACGCCTCCCGGACCGAAGACTTCGATCTCATCGCCGACTGTCATCTTGTTGCGCTGTTCTACGAGCGCCAGCCTCGTCTTGCGGTCGTAGCTTCTGACCATGGCCAGAAAGGTATAGTCGCGCGTGTACTGGCTGGTGCGGTAGTTCTGACCGTTATTGTCGGGCTCGTGAAAGTAAAAACCGGTCGCAAATTCGCGGTGACTGGCCTTGCAGAGCTCCTCCATCCACGCCGGCTCAAAGCGCCAGCCTTCAGGATCCGCCAGATAGCTGTCGAGCGCCTGCCTGTAGGCCGCAACGACGGTCGCCACATAAAAGACGCTTTTCATGCGTCCTTCGATCTTAAACGACGTTACGCCGGCCGCGATAAGCTCCGGGATATGCTCTATCATGCACAAGTCCTTGGAGTTAAGGATGTAGGAGCCTCTCTCGTCTTCCTCCAGCGGATAATATTCGCCGGGGCGCTGCTGCTCTACGAGCGCATATTTCCAGCGGCACGGATGCGCGCACTGGCCGCGGTTGGCGTCTCTTTCGATCATGAAATTGCTCAGAAGGCAGCGACCCGAATAAGAAATGCACATCGCCCCGTGCACGAAGGCCTCAAGCGCCAGATCGGCGGGCGTATTGGCTCTTATTTCGGCGATTTCCGCCAGCGATAGCTCCCTGGCCAGCACCAGCCTCCTGATGCCCTGCCGGTACCAGAACATGGCAGTCATATAATTTGTCATGTTGGCCTGCGTGCTGAGATGTATTTTGGCCTTTGGGATAGCTTCTCTGATCATATCTATGACCGCCGGATCTGCGGCGATAAAGGCGTCAAGCGCAAGTTCTCTGATCTGGTGCAGATACTCTCTGAGCGGCTCTATGTCCTCGTTGTGCGCATAGATGTTGAGCGCAAGATAGCATTTGACCCCTCGCGCGTGCGCAAATTCGAGGCCCTCTTTCATCTCGTCCAGAGAAAAATTGTCGGCTCCTGCCCGCAGCGAAAAGCTTTCGCCGCCAAAGTAGACAGCGTCAGCGCCATACAAGACGGCGATTTTCAGTTTTTCCAGATCGCCGGCCGGAGCCAGCAGTTCAACCTTGTCCATCTATATACCTGCTCAGCGCCAGACCGTCCCCGCAGGAAACTATCACCGTGTCAAAACGCGGATCATCGCTCACAAAGGACAGATACTGACGCATTTTTTTAATATTGGTCTTGAAACGGCCGCCGGGATCGAGCGTTGCATCGGCAATCGTCCCTTTAAGCAGCACATTGTCGGCGGCGATGAGGGCCTGCGGCTCAAGATGCGAAAGCGCAGCGGACAGAAAGCGCTGATAATGGCTTTTGGCTGCGTCTATAAAAAGCATCTCGAACTTTTCTCCGGCCGCCAGCCCGTTTTTTATCGTTTCCTCGCCGTCGCCGGTCAGGATCCTCACCATGGCAGAAAGCCCCAGCGCCTCGATGTTCTCCTGCGCTGCCTGAGCCTTCTGAGGCGACTTTTCTATCGTCGTAACCTGCACGCCCAGACTGGCAAAGAAGGCGGCAGAGTAACCGGCTGCCGTGCCGATTTCCAGCAGCCTGGCCGGCCGCGCAGCCCTGATGATAAAACCAAGCATGCTTTCGGTCTCCCTGAGGATGATGGGAATGCGCTCAGCCTCGCAGGAATTTCTCAGCGCCAAAAGCTGCGCGCTTTCCGCCCTGTAAAACCCGTTGATAAAGCGGGTCACTTCGTCGCTAATAATGTTCATATCACATGCCTAATACCAAAGGTTCTCCGACACGGCCTGCTCATGCTCCGCATAAGTCCGGGAGTAGATCACCGTGCCGTCCTCCTTGGCAAAGAAATACAGATAATCGTTATCGTCATAGGCGATAACGTCGTCAATGCACGGAGCCGAAACGGCGCACACCGGGCCGATCGGCAGGCCGGCATATTTATAGGTGTTATAAGGCGATTCTACCTCCAGGTCTGCATAAGTAACGTCGATGTGCTTCTCCTGCAGCGCATAGAGCACCGTGCTGTCGCTCTGCAGCGGCATTCCCTGCTCAAGGCGGTTGTAAAACACGCCGGCGATGACAGGCCTGTCCTCAGCGAAGAGCGACTCGCTCTCTACCACAGCCGCCAGTGAAAGAAATTCGTGCACGCTCATGCCGGTCGCTTCAATATCCGCCTTACGCTCGCTGAGCACGCCGTCGGTGTAGTCGAGGATCATTTCCGTCACATATTCGATGGATGGCTCGCTGTCGGTGATGATATATGTTTCCGGATAGAGATAGCCCTCCAGCGGGAACATGATGCCCTCCGCGAGAATTTCATCCGTCAGGAACCAGTACTTGTCAATCAGCGTGCGGAGATATTCTCGGTCGTTCCAGACGGCGAGGATGTCCTCCGCCGAAATGTTCAGCTTGCCGGCCAGAGATTCCGCTGCCTGCGGGATCGTGCTGGCTTCGATGATGGTGAGCTGGTTTTTGGACAGATAGTTAAAATCGCCGGTGTTGATGGCAGACAATATTTCCTTGAGGCTCATACCCCTGTTAAAGATATACGTATTGGCCTGCAGGCTGTCGTAGCCGCCCAGCCGCACGTGGAGCTTGGCCGCCGTCTTGTTCTTCACCAGACCGTTTTCGTCGAGGATGTCGATGATGGTGCTGGCTCCGCTTCCCGCAGGAATTTCCACCGTTATCGCCTCATCGTTTCCCGGCTCTGCGGCGGAAAGACCGCTGTGATAGAAAATCAGAGCGCCGGCTGCGGCGATTATGAGGACAGCAGCCGCGATCAACAGTATGAGCAGCTTCTTGTTTGCTTTGATTTTGTTGAAATCCATATTACAATCCTTGCTAGATCAGTTTTTTTAAATCTGCAACAGAAAACAAGGGCACCGCGCCTTGAAGCTGCCGTCGTGACCGAGGGCATTCAGCGCGGGACCCCGCCTGTTTCGATGTTTATTTGGCCCTGCCCAGATACTCTCCGCTTCTGGTATCGATCTGGACGATCTCGCCCTCTTCGATAAAGATAGGAACCTGGATGACCGCGCCGGTCTCCACGGTAGCCGACTTGGTGACGTTGGTCGCCGTATCGCCCTTGACGCCCGGTTCAGTCTCGATGACCTTGAGGTTGACGAAGTTCGGCGCTTCTACCAGGAAGGCGTTGCCCTTATAGAACTTGATCGTCGCCTCGTCGTTTTCTCTGAGGTACTTCATGGCGTCCTCAACCTGCTCCTTGCTCAGGGGAATCTGCTCGTAGGTCTCCTCGTCCATAAAGTAATACAGCTCGCCGTCGTTGTACAGGTACTGCATCACCTTGGTCTCGATGTGAGCCTTCGGGAACTTGTCGTTGGGATTGAAGGCTTCCTCGCGGGTGGCGCCGGTGAGGATGTTCCTGTATTTGGTTCTCACGAAGGCCGCGCCCTTGCCCGGTTTTACATGCTGGAAGTCTAAAACTACATGCGGCTCTCCGTTAATCTCGAAGGTGATACCCTTTCTGAAATCGCTAGCGTAAATCATACTTATCTCTCCATTCTGTTCAAACTCATGCAATTTATTATATCAAAAGAAGCAACGATTGCCAAGCCCTATTCTCCGAGCGGATCAGCCACGCCGGCCGCCTCGCCGAGAATCTCGTAGACGTCCTTCATCATCAGAGAAAAACGCATCTCGGCCTGCAGGTACTGGGCGCAGAGCGGGTCGCCGGCCATGATGCCGTACAGAGACTGCGCCTGCGCCATCGCCTCGGCGCTGATCTCCTCGCCCATCATCTGCTTGGCCTGCAGCTCGAACTGCTTTTTCTGAAAATCCTTGAGCATGTCAGAAAGCTCCTTGTTGGCGCTGACCTTTTTCTTCAGCTCATCATACTGCTTGAATTCCTCCGAAGCCTTGATGGCCTGAGCCAGGCCGTGCGCCTGATCGTATACATTCATCGAAGACACCTCCCTCTAAACCTCCAGAAAGATCGGCAGAATGATCGGATCTCTCTTGGTCGTCTGATAGATATATGAACCGAGCGAATCGCGGACCTTCGACTTCATGGTGTTCCAGTCCTTGATCCTCTTCTGCTGGCATTTTTCGATCGCCTCCTGCGCTACGCGGCGGGCTTCCTCGATCAACTGCTCGTTTTCGCGCACATAGACGAAGCCGCGGGAAATGATGTCAGGACCGGAGACGATCGAGTGATTGTCCCTGTCGATAGCGGCCACCACGATGATGAGGCCGGACTCCGAAAGCAGCTTTCTGTCTCTGAGCACGATGTTGCCCACATCGCCCACGCCCAGACCGTCGACGAGAATGGCGTCGGCGTCGACATGACGCTCGTCCTTATAGGCTCTCCTCTTATTGACATTGAGGATATCGCCGTTTTCCATGATAAAGATATCGTCCTTTTTCATGCCCAGGCTTTCTGCCAGTCTGGCATGCTGGATCAGGTGTCTGTATTCACCGTGCACCGGCATGAAGAAGCGCGGCTTGAGCAGCGAGTGCATCAGCTTGAGCTCCTCCTGACAGGCATGGCCCGATACGTGAATATCGGCGATGTCGGAATAAACGACCTCGGCCCCCTTCTCAAAGAGCTTGTTGACTACGTTGGAAACGCTCTTTTCATTGCCCGGCACCGGCGTGGAGGAAAGTATTACCATGTCGCCCGGCTTCAGCTTGACGGCCTTGTGCTCGCCGGAGGCGATGCGCGAAAGCGCCGACATCGGCTCTCCCTGGCTGCCGGTGGTGATGATGACGAGCTTGTCGTCGGGGATGTTCTTCGTCATCTTCAGGTCGACCAGCGTTCCGGCCGGGATGTTGAGATAACCAAGCTCGATGGCCAGGGCGACCACGTTCTCCATGCTGCGGCCCGAGATCGCAACCTTTCTGCCCACCTTGACCGCGCTGTCGATGATCTTCTGTACTCGGTGCACATTGGAAGAAAAGGTGGCGATGATAATCCTCGTCTTAGCCGAGCGGAAGATGTTCTCGATCGTGCGCCCCACCACTCTTTCAGAAGCCGTAAAGCCCTGCCTTACGGCGTTGGTGCTGTCGCACATCAGCAGTGTGACGCCTTTTTTGCCGATTTCCGCCAGACGGGCGAAGTCGATCGGTTCGCCGTCAACCGGCGTATAGTCGATTTTAAAATCTCCGGTGTGGAAGATCACGCCTGCCGGCGTGGTAATCGCCAGGCAGATCGCGTCGGCGACCGAATGCGTCGTCCTGATGGTCTCGATCTTAAAGTCGCCCAGCTGTATCTTGTCGCCGGCCTTGATGGTTCTCAGATCTCCCTTGATCTGGTGCTCCCTGAGCTTGTTTTCCACCAGGCCCAGCGTGAGCCTGGTGCCGTAAACCGGCAGCTTTACGTGTTTAAGCAGGTACGGAATAGCGCCGATATGGTCCTCATGACCGTGGGTGATCACCATGCCGACCAGCTTATCCCTGTTTTCGATCACATAGCTGAAATCGGGGATCACGATGTCTATACCGTACATTTCATCGTCGGGGAAGCTCATGCCGCAGTCTATGATCAGGATCTGATCGTTGTATTCCAGGAGCGTCATATTCTTACCGATTTCGTTCAGTCCTCCTATGGGAATAACCTTCAGTGCGGGCTCCTTCCTCACCTTTACTTGTCTTCTTCTCATAAAATATTCTCCGTTCTTTTTTTCTTGATTTTATGAAAAGATAGCGATATTAAATTGTGCCTATTTTACTACGATATTGATCAGGCGTCCCGGTACAGCGATCACCTTGACAACCTGCTTGCCTGCAGTGAGGCTCTTGATCTTGTCACTTTCCAAAGCTATCTTTTCTAATTCGTCTTTATCCGCGCTCGCAGCAACCATCAGCTTTTCCTTGACCTTACCGTTGATCTGCACGACGATCTCCACGCTGTCTCTTACCAGCGCTTCTTCATCAAACTCAGGCCATTTCATGGCGGAAACAGATTCGAGCTGGCCGATGTGCTCCCACATCTCCTCGCAGATATGCGGCACAAAAGGCGAAAGGATCAGGATCAGATCCTTGCAGGCCTTGCCGAGCAGGCCGGGATTTACTTCGTCCGCCTCCTTGTACCTGTACATTTCGTTGACCAGCTCCATGATTGAGCTGATGGCAGTGTTAAAGTTAAACCTGCCGCCCACATCCTCGCTGACCTTTTTGATCGTGTAATTGAGGGCATAGTTTAAGTCCTTGTCAGCCTTTGTCTTGATCTCAAAGGCGTCCGGAACCCGCGGATATTTTTCTCTGATCTCGTAAACGAGACGGTAAACTCTGTTGAGGAACCTGTAGCTGCCCTCAACGCCGGCATCAGACCAGTCGAGCTCTCTGTCCGGCGGGGCGGCAAAGAGAATGAAAAGTCTGGCCGTATCAGCGCCGTATTTGCCGATGATCTCCTCCGGGCTGACGACGTTGCCGAGGGATTTGGACATCTTCTTGCCGTCCTTGTTGACCATGCCCTGCGTAAGCAGGTTGCGGAAAGGCTCCTCGTCCTGCACCAGCCCCATGTCGTAGAAGACCATCTGGAAGAAACGCGCGTACATCAGATGCAGGATCGCATGCTCGACACCGCCGATATACTGGTCGACGTTCATCCAGTAGGCAGCCTTGTGCGGGGCAAACGGCGCCTTGGCATTGTGCGGATCGCAGTACCTGAGGAAGTACCAGGACGAGTCGAGGAAGGTGTCCATGGTATCAAGCTCTCTCTTGGCCGCACGTCCGCAGATTGGGCAGAAGGTGTCCTGAAAGGTCTTGGAGGTAGCCAGAGGCGACTCTCCCTTGCCGGTAAATTCAACGTCCGTCGGCAGCAGCACCGGCAGGTTTTCTTCGCGCTCGGCCACCCAGCCGCAATGCTCGCAGTAGATCATCGGAATCGGCGTACCCCAGTAGCGCTGCCGGGAAATCAACCAGTCGCGCAGACGGTAGTTGACAGTCTTGCGGCCGATGCCGGCCTTTTCGACTACCTCGATGAAGCGGTCGATGGCCACTCTGTTGTTAAGGCCGGTAAACTCGCCGGAATTGATCAGCTTGCCTTCGGCGGCGCAGGCTTTTTCGAGGTTGTCAAGGTCGATGTCAGGATCGCCCGGGTCAACGACCGGGATGATGTCTATGCCGAACTTGGTGGCAAACTCAAAGTCGCGCTGGTCGTGCGCCGGCACGCCCATGACGGCGCCGGTGCCGTAGCTCATCAGCACATAGTCCGAAATGTAGATCGGAATGTGCTTCTTGGTGAAAGGATTGACCGCATACCGGCCGATGAAAACGCCGGTCTTTTCGTTGGCAGTCGAGGTCCTCTCAATGTCGTTCATATGCTCGACCTTGCTGATATAATCCCTGACAGGCTGCTCGTACTTGGTGCCGGCCACCATGTCCATAACGGCCGGATATTCCGGCGCCAGAACCATGAAGGTCGTACCGTAGATGGTGTCCACCCTGGTGGTAAATACAGTCAGCTTTTCGTCTCTGTCCAGCACCCTGAAGTCAACCTCACAGCCGACGGACTTGCCGATCCAGTTTTTCTGCATCACCTTGACCTTGTTCGGCCAGCCGTCCAGCTTGTCGAGATTGTCGAGCAGTCTGTCGGCGTAGTTGGTGATTTTAAGATACCACTGCGAGAGATTTTTCTTGCCTACCGGCGTCTTACATCTTTCGCAGCAGCCGTCTACGACCTGCTCGTTAGCAAGCACCGTCTGACAGCTTGGACACCAGTTGACCGGGTTTTCCTTCTTGTAGGCCAGCCCGCGCTTGTAGAACTGGATGAAGATCCACTGCATCCATTTATAATAATCGGGATGGCAGGTAGCCACCTCCCTGTCCCAGTCGTAGGAAAGACCCAGTTCTTTTTGCTGCTTCCTCATCTCGGCGATATTGTCCCAGGTCCAGATGCTCGGATGGATGCCGTGCTTGATGGCTGCGTTTTCCGCCGGCAGGCCGAAGGAATCCCAGCCCATTGGATGAAGCACGTTATAGCCGTCCATCTTCTTGAACCTGGCTACCACGTCGCCGATGGCGTAATTGCGCACATGCCCCATGTGCAGCTTACCGGACGGATAAGGAAACATTTCCAGACAATAGTATTTCTTTTTATTGGGATCCTCGTCAGTCTGAAAGCACTTGTTCTCTTCCCAGTATTTTTGCCATTTTTTCTCGATTTCCTTGAAATCATACTTTTCCTTCATTTTGCAGTCTATTCCTCCACTTCCACGAATTTGCAGTCGCCCCAGATTTTTTCGATGTTATACCTTTCGCGCGTTTCATCGGTGAAAATATTGACTATGATGTCGCCAAAATCCATCAGGATCCAGCCGGAGCCGTGCTTGCCCTCGACAGCTCGGACCGAAAGGCCGGCAGCAGCAAAGCGGTCCTCCACCTCGTCAGAAAGCGTCTGTATCTGCCGCTCCGAAGAGCCTGAGCCGATCACGAAATAATCGGCAAAGGAAGCTTTTTCGCTGATGTCGATAATGACGATGTCATGCCCTTTTTTATCGGCGATTACTTTGCCGGCCAGCAGGGCATATTCCTTATTTGTCATGTTGTTCTCCTTTTTTATTCAATTTATCCGTAAAATATTCTCTGGCCCGGATCGTGTCCTGGTCTAAATATTTTCCTTCTGATTTAACATAATCGATCGTATGAGCCAGCGAAATGAGGCAGGCCCGGTCAAGGTCCTCCTCCGCTGCCCTGCGGATCTCCTCGACGCCGGGATAATCACGACCCGGCTCAATGGCGTCAGCCACGTAGATGATCTCCTCCAGCAGGGACATGCCCGCTCTGCCGGTCGTATGGTAGCTGACGGCGTTGATAACATCGCTGTCCGTGACGCCGAACTCGCGACCACAGGTTGCCGCCGCAATTTTGCCGTGCGCCAGGTTGGCGTTGCCAAGATACTTCTCGTCAAGCCCCAGGTGGCGCACATAATAGTCGAGCGTCGAGGAAGGTATTCCTCTGTAAATGTCGTGCAGAAGGGCGGCGAGTCTGGCCTTCTCTGTGTCGCAGCCATAATGCTGCGCCAGCTTTGCCGCCGTCTCGCATACGCCATAGGTATGCAGACGGCGTTTCTCGGACATATTGCGTTCGATATATTCTTTAATTTTTTCTATAGAGTCCATTGCTTCTGATGTACCTTTCCACAGCCGGCGGCACCAGATCGCTGATGGTACGGCCGGCAGCCACTCTTTCTCTCACATCTGTAGAAGAAATATCCGGCATCTGCGCTGCAAGCTGCACTATGCGGGTCTGGTAAAGCTCCTCGTAGCGGCATCGCATTTTGCGCAGCTCCTCTTCTCTGTAGCCGGGCCTGGCGCTGACGATAACGCCGAAGCGGCTGAGAATTTCAGCGCCTCGGTACCAGCTTTCCATCGACAGAAACGAATCGGTTCCGCAGATAAAATATATTTCCTCGTGCAAATTGCTCTCCTGCAGGTGAAAAAGCGTGTTGACCGTATAGGATATTTCGTCGGCCTGATCAAGCTCGTAGCGGGAAACGCGCGCCTGCGGCAGCTCGGCAAACGCCAGTCTGGTCATTTCTTCTCGGTGGCAGGCTTCAGTGACCGCGTTTTCCTGCTTAAAGGGCTGGACGCGAGCAGGCATCACAATCAGTCTGCCAAGCTCTGCTTCTGCAAGCGCCGCCCGGGCCAGCGCAAGGTGGCCGTTATGCACCGGATCGAAGGAACCGCCTAAAAGTCCCAGCCTCATTTTTGACATCTGATGTCGAGGGCCAGCTCTCTGAGCTGTTCTTCGTCGACAGGGGCCGGCGCCTCGCTGACCATGCACTGCGCGTTCTGGTTCTTCGGGAAGGCCATCACCTCTCTGATGGAGGATTCACCCAGAAGCAGCATCACCAGCCTGTCCAGGCCGTAGGCCAGGCCGCCGTGCGGCGGAGCGCCGTATTTGAAGGCTTCGATGAGGAAGCCGAACTTTTCGGCGCATTCCTCCTCGCTCAGCCCCAGGACTTTGAACATTCTGGCCTGCAGGCTCTGGTCGTGGATTCTGATCGAGCCTCCGCCCAGCTCCACGCCGTTGAGCACGATGTCGTAGGCATCGGCCTTGACCTTCTCCGGCTCGCTTTCGAGCAGGTCGAGCTGATCGAGCTTCGGCGAGGTGAACGGATGATGCATGGCCTTGAGCCGGCCGCTCTCCTCGTCCCTTTCAAAGAGAGGAAAGTCAACTACCCACAGCAGCTCGTAGCGGCTGTCGTCGAGCAGTCCCAGCTTTTTGGCTATATCGCGCCGCAAAAATCCCAGCGTATCGAAGACCACCTTGGCCCGGTCGGAAACAATGAGGATCAGGTCGCCCTCTTTAGCCTCAAAGACCGCCGCGATCCTGCCAAGCTCCTCCTGGCTGAAGAATTTGTTCACTGAAGAGTTGATCTCCCCTTCTGCCACGCGCAGCCAGACCAGCCCCTTCGCCCCGTAGGCGCGGGCCGACTCTGTCAGCTTGTCGATATCCTTTCTGCTGAAATGAGCGCTGCCTCCGTCGATGCAGATGCCTCTGACATCTCCGCCGGCAGCCAGCACATCGGTAAACACCTTGAAATTGCAGGCGGCCACAACATCGTTGAGCTTCTTTAGCTCGAAGCCGAATCTGGTGTCCGGCTTGTCGGAGCCGTATCTTTCCATCGCTTCGTCCCAGCTGAGGCGCGGCAGCGGCGTCTTGATGTCGACGCCGAGAAGCTCCTTGAAAAGCCGCTTGAGGAAGCCCTCCTGCACCTTGATCACATCGTCGGTATCGACGAAGGACATCTCCAGGTCGATCTGTGTGAATTCAGGCTGTCTGTCGGCGCGCAGATCCTCGTCGCGGAAGCATTTGACGATCTGCATATATCTGTCGGTGCCGCCCACCATCAAGAGCTGCTTGAACAGCTGCGGCGACTGCGGCAGCGCATAGAATGAACCGGGATATACTCTGCTGGGCACGATGTAATCCCGGGCGCCCTCCGGCGTCGATTTGATCAGCATCGGCGTCTCCACCTCGGTAAAGCTCTGTTCGTCGAAGTAGTCGCGCGCCAGCTTAGTTACGCGGTGGCGGAAGGTGAGATTGCGCTGCATCTTCAGCTTTCTCAGATCAAGATACCTGTACTTAAGGCGCAGGTTGTCGTCAACGTTATCGTCGTCCCTGATGTAGATCGGCGGCGTTTCAGCCTGAGAATAGATCACCAGACTGGAGGCCAGCACCTCTATGTCTCCGGTCGGCAGATTGGAGTTCTTGGCGGATCTTTCTCTCACCACGCCCTTAACGCCGATGACATACTCGCTTCTGAGGCCTTCGGCGGCGGCAAAGATGTCTTCGGGGATCGTGTCGTCAAAGACGACCTGTACTATGCCCGTCTTATCTCTCAGATCGACGAAGATCAGTCCGCCCAGACTTCGCTGCTTGGCTACCCAGCCGTTGAGGATTACTTCCCTGCCGTCGTCTTCTGCCCGCAGGTTTCCGCACATATCTGTTCTTTTAAATAAAGTGCTCATTTATCTTTTGCTCCTATTTTTTTATTTCCTCATAAATTTTATCAATGGCGATCTCGCGCTGCTCTGAACAGCTCATGTCCTTGAGCGAGACCACGCCCTTGGCCAGCTCGTCTTCGCCGATCACCAGCGTATATCTGGCTCCCAGTCTGTCCGCATATTTGAACTGCCCCTTGATGTTGCGGGCCAGAGTGTCCATCTCGGCGATGACGCCCTTCTGTCTGAGCTGGCGGCAGAGCTTGAGGCCAAAAGCCTTGGCTGCCTCGCCGACCACGGCGACGAAGACTTCCGGCTTATCTGCCTCCGGGATTTCGATCTGGTTTGCTTCCATCAGCAGCAGCAGCCTCTCGATGCCCAGACCAAAGCCCACGCCCGGAATCGGCGGACCGCCCAGCTCCTCGACCAGGTGATCGTAGCGGCCACCGCCGCAGACCGTGCCCTGTGCGCCGATCTTGGTAGTGACAAATTCGAAGGCCGTCTTGGTATAATAATCAAGGCCGCGCACGATGTTCGGATCAATTGTGTATTCGATGCCCAGCGAGGTGAGGTTCTGCTTCAGCTCCTCAAAGGCCTGGTGGCAGTCGTCGCAGAGATAGTCGAGCATGCGCGGCGCGCCCTTGGCGATCTGCTGGCAGACCTCGGACTTGCAGTCGAGGATGCGCATCGGGTTGCGCTCGTATCTGTCCTTGCAGGTGTTGCACAGCTCGTCGTAATGAGGGCGGAGGAATTCTCTGAGCGCTTCTCTGTATTTGCTCCGGCACTCAGGACAGCCGACGCTGTTGATCCTCAGCTCGATCTCGGTGATGCCCAGTCCCGTAAGAAAGTCGTAGCCCAGAGAAATTACTTCGGCGTCGGCCAGCATGTTCGGCGTGCCAAAGACCTCGATGCCGAACTGGTGGAAATGTCTCAGCCGGCCGGACTGCGGCTTTTCGTATCTGAAGCAGTCGGTGACATAATAATACTTGGTCGGCTGCACCTCGGCATACTGCTTATGCTCGATGAAGGCGCGCACTGCACCTGAAGTGCCCTCCGGCTTAAGGGTGATGCTCCTGCCCGCATGATCGTTGAAGGTATACATTTCCTTCTGTACGACGTCCGTCGTATCGCCGATGCCTCTGGCAAAGACCTCGGTGTGCTCGAACATCGGCGTTCTTATCTCTTTAAACCCGTATTTGGCGCAGATATCGGCAAATCTGTTTTCGACATAATGCCATCTGTACACCTGCTCGGGTAAAATGTCCTTTGTTCCTTTTGGCGCATTGGTAATCACTTCTCATACCTCCTCGAAAAATCTGCTTTCTTTTCGCGCAAGCATTTCGGCAAGACGCTCGATATATACCTGATAGTTGGAGACGTTCGGTACGCGCTCCAGCCTGTTTTCCTGCGGATAATATTTTTTGCTGATGCCGCCGGCTCCCATGGCGAGAATACTCTGATGCTCATCCATGATCCTGATATTATAGATGCAGGCTTCGTCATCGCGGCAGTAACCGACGTTTTCCAGCGCTCCGGCCATGTGCTTCTGCCGGTAGAGATAATAGGGCCGGTAGCCCGCTGCCGCAAGCAGCTCTTTGCTCTTAGCCAGCATCTTCGCAACCACGGCAGCCTGCTTATAGTGGTAGTCCTCGTCCGCCTCTATCAGGCGGGAAGCCTTCTTGACCGCCAGAGTATGCACGGTTATGTTGCAGGGATCAAGCGCAATGATTTCGGCCAGCGAAGCAGCAAAATCCTCTTCGTTCTCTCCCGGCAGGCCGGCGATGACGTCGGCATTGACGAGAAAGTCTCCCCGCTCGTGC
Organism: uncultured Clostridia bacterium; assembly: GCA_944382925.1. Taxonomy (GTDB): domain Bacteria; phylum Bacillota; class Clostridia; order Peptostreptococcales; family Anaerovoracaceae; genus Fimisoma. The sequence continues at coordinate 26,316 of CALWNX010000044.1, forward strand.
GCCAGAGCAAAGGCGGCGCGTGTCTCAGCAGCGCTGTGCCGGCGGCCGATAAGCGCAAGCGTCTGATCCTTCATCGTCTGCGGATTGATGCTGATCCTCCTGATCCCGTGAGAGCTGATCACCGCCAGCTTTTCAGCAGTGATCGTGTCCGGCCGGCCGGCCTCGACGGTAAACTCACGGCACAGGTCAAGATCAAAGCTGTCCTCAAGCTTTGTCAGCAGGCGGTCAAGCTGCGCCGCACTCAGCGTGGTCGGTGTTCCGCCGCCGATATAAACGCTCTCCGTCCGCATGCCCTTTTGCGCCGCCGCCCAGCCGCAATACTCGATTTCGTCAAGCAGAGCCTCGAGATATTTTTCAATTTCCTCTGCTCCCTGCTGATTGGAAGTAAAGGAGCAGTACAGGCACCTGGTCGGGCAAAAGGGAATACCCACGTAGACGCCGAGCGAAGCGGGCTCCGCTGCGCCGAGAAGCTGCTGCTGATATTCATATATGTCGACCAGCAGCCTGGCTTTTTCCTCTTGCAGAAGATAATCGCGCTTCAGGATCTCAAGCGCGCCGCTGCTGCCTGCCTGCGCAGCCAGCTCGCCCGCCAGCTTGACGGGACGCACGCCCGTGAGAATGCCCCAGGGCGGTTTTTTCCCGGTCAGGTCTGCAAGACGCCGGTACAGCTCGCGCTTGATCTCATTCTTGTCGCAGCTTGCGCCTTCGTTGATCTCAACGATTTTTCCTTCTGCTTTCTCCGCCTCAAAGGCAAGCCTGTAGGCGGCAGGCGGCAGAAAGATTTTGATCAGTTCGTTAAAATCGTAGGCGTCGCTTACGTGATTAAGCCTGATATTATACAAAAGGATTGCCTTTCTTTTCTTCGCCGATGGTGGTCTTGCCCATGTGTCCCGGCAGCACTATGGTCTCGTCAGGAAAGACGAAAAGCCTCTCTCTGATCGAACGGATGATGGCGTTGAAATCACCGCCGGGAAAATCCGTCCTGCCGATGGAGCGGCAGAACAGCGTGTCGCCGCTGAAAATATGCTTATCCACATAGATGCACATGCCGCCCTCCGTATGTCCCGGCGTATGGATAAAGGTCAGCTCCATGCTGCCGACCTTGAGGGTGTCCCTGTCGTGCACGAGTATATCGGCGTCCACGGTGATCGGCTTTCTGAACATTTCGATCGAGCAGTTATCCGCAGGATCGTGCAGCATCTTGTCTTCCTCAGCCATGGCCACGACTCTGGCCGCAGGAAAATCGCGCTTGAAATCGGCCACGCCGCCGATGTGGTCTCCGTGTCCGTGCGTGAGAATTATATATTCGAGGCTCACCTGCTCGTCCCGGATCTGCGCCGTGATGCGCGGCTCATATCCGCCCGGATCGACCATAAAGCCCTTCTTGCTTTCTTCATCGTATACCAGATAGGTGTTGGCCTGTATCGGGCCCGTTCTGTACTGTGTGATTCTCATCCTTCACCTCTTTAAAACAATTTTTTGCTGTCCAGCAGAATCGTCACCGGACCGTCGTTATATATGCGCACCAGCATTTCCGCCTGAAAGATTCCTTCCTCGGTTTCGATGCCGCGGCCGTTTACGCAGTCTATGAAATAGCGGTAAAGTCTATTCGCCTCCTGCGGCGCGGCGGCGCGGGAAAAGCTCGGACGCTTGCCATGGCGTGCGTCTCCCAGAAGCGTGAACTGCGAAACAGCAAGAATTTTTCCGCCTCTGTCAAGCAGCGAGCGGTTCATCTTACCTTCTTCGTCCTCAAATATTCTCAGCCCCGTGATCTTTTCGGCCAGATATTCGGCGTCCTTCTCCGAATCGCCCTCCTCTACGCCCAGCAGGACGACCAGCCCGGGACCGATACTGCCGGTAAGACGGCCTTCTGCCGTCACATCGGCTTCTGTTACTCTTTGCACCACAGCTCTCATGCTCTGTCTTCTCCTTTGATTATGATTTTGCTCTGTAAACGTGCGTGATGCCCTCAATGTTGCGCAGCACGCGCAGAACCTTCTGCATCTCCTGCGTACTGGAGATGGAAAGAGTGATCGTCATGTTGAGGCTGCCGTCCTTGCCGGCCTTGGCGTTGACGCCGGAAAGATGGATGTCCATATCCTCGCACACTCTGGAAATATCGGAAAGCACGCCCTTGCGGTCGTTGCCGACCAGGCAGATCTCTGCGTCGTACGACTTGCCGGCCTTGAGATCCTCCCATTCCACTTCGATAAAGCGCGCCTTTTCTTCTTCCGAAAGGCTGGTGATATTGGAGCAGTCCTTGCGGTGTACGGAAATGCCGCGTCCCTTGGTGATGAAGCCGACGATCTCGTCTCCCGGCACCGGGTTGCAGCACTTGGCCAGCTTGATCATCAGGTTGTCAGCTCCTTTGACGATTACGCCCGGCCCGTCCTTTTGCCGGCGCTCATTTTTCTGGCGACGGGCCTCCTTCTCTTTGATGTCGGCCAGCACGCTCTCATCTGTCCTGACCTCAACCTTATTGTCTTCGTTGTAATATGAGATCAAAAGGCCGCAGAGCTTGCTCACGAGAGTGCCGCCGGCAGAAAGCTGCGCATAGCCTTCCTCCGTCGAGGCGAAGTTCATGGCCTTCATGGCCTTATTGACATAGGCAGACTTGGCGCATTGCGCCGGATCGTAACCTTTCTTGCGCAGGGCTTTATCGACGGCCTCCTTGCCCTTGTCGATCTTATCCGACTTGTTCTCTTTCTTCAGCCAGCTTCTGATCTTATTGCGGGCGTTGGAGCTCTTGGCGATCTTCAGCCAGTCCACGCTCGGTCCCGATGAATTAGCCGAGGTGACGATCTCCACGATATCGCCGTTTTGCAGCGTGTGGTCGATGGTCACCATCTTGCCGTTAACCTTGGCTCCTACGCACTTGCAGCCGATGGCTGAGTGGATCTTGAAAGCAAAGTCAAGCGGCGTGGAGCCGGCCGGCAGCTCGATAACGTCGCCGCGCGGCGTAAAAACAAACACCTGCGTGGCGAAGAGATCCATCTTCATGGTCTCGAGAAAATCCTTCGGGTCGTTGAGATCCTGCTGCCACTCCAGCGACTGTCTCAGCCAGGCCAGCTTGATATCGTCGGCAGAGCTCTGGCCGGAGGTGTCTCCTTCTTTATATTTCCAGTGTGCGGCGATACCGTATTCAGCGATCTGGTGCATCTCGTGCGTCCTGATCTGGATCTCAAAGGGCTCGCCGTTATCGCTGATGACCGTCGTATGCAGCGACTGGTACATGTTCGGCTTGGGCATAGCGATATAATCCTTGAAACGGCCCGGGATCGGCTTCCACATGGTATGGACGATGCCAAGCACCGCATAGCACTCCTTAACGGTGTTGACGATCACGCGCACCGCGATCAAATCAAAGATCTCATCCAGCTGCTTTTTCTGAAACTTCATCTTTTTGTAGATGCTGTAATAATGCTTGGCACGGCCGTAGATCTCATATTCCAGGCCCATGTCGTCAAGCGATTCTTTGATCTCGTCGATAACGGCCTTGATGGTCTCTTCCCGCTGCGCCATCTTTTTGTTGATACCATCGACAAGCTGCTGATATTCCTGTGGATGCAGGTACTTGAGCGCTATATCCTCCAGCTCGAACTTGACGGTAGCGATACCGAGGCGGCTGGCCAGCGGCGCATAGATGTCGAGCGTCTCGCGGCATTTTTCTTCTATCTTCTCAGGCTTCATGTATTCGATGGTGCGCATGTTGTGCAGCCTGTCGGCCAGCTTGATGATCAGCACCCTGATGTCCTTAGACATGGCCAGGAACATCTTGCGGAAGTTTTCAGCCTGAACTTCTTCTTTGGATTCAAACTTGATGGAGCCCAGCTTGGTGACGCCGTCGACCAGCAGCGCGATCTCCTCGCCGAAATCAGCCACCAGCTCGTCTCTGGTGTATTCGGTGTCCTCCACCACGTCATGCAAAAGCCCGCCGATCAGAGTAGCGTCATCCATGCCCAGCTGCGCCAGGATGATGGCGACATTGATGGGATGGATAAAGTAAGGCTCGCCGCTTTTGCGCAGCTGTCCCTCGTGCAGGGCGCGTCCCTTGTCGTAGGCCTTACCGATGAGCTCGGCGTCATATTTTGGATTGATGCTTAAAATTTGTTCCAAAAACTGGGCTTTTGTCTTCATACATTAAGCTCCTTGAAATCAGGATTTCTTTTTGTTCTGTCTGGTCTGCTTCTTAACCTGCGCGAGGTATTTTGAGCCCTTTCCTCCGCCGTTGAGGTCAAAATACAGCGGGCTGCAGACGAAGATCGACGAATAGCAGCCGACCACGATACCGATCATCAGCGGAATGATGAATTCTCTGATGGACTCGGAAACCATGATGCAAAGCGGGATCATCACTACCAGCGTCGTCAGCGAGGTCATGATCGTGCGGTTGAGCGTGCTGTTGATGCTGCTGTCGATGTTTTCCTCAAGGCCCGTCTTCTTGTGGATGCGTTCGTTCTCTCTGATTCTGTCAAAGATTACGATCGTATCGTTGATCGAATAGCCGACCAGCGTGAGGATGGCGGCAATGAACGGGTTGTTGACCGTAAAGCCGAACACCGCGTAGAAGGCCAGCACCACCAGCACGTCGTGTACAACGCCGGCGATCGAGGAAAAACCGTATTTCCAGGATTTAAACCTGATGATGATATATATCAGCATGCCCACTGAGGCGATCAGTACTGCCTTGAGCGCGTTCCATTTGAGCTCGTCGCCCACGGAAGGGCCGAACTGTTCGGAGGCGAGAACGTCCTCGTCGCTGATGTCAAAATGATCGCCCAGCGTGTCGATAACCTCTGCGCGCTGCTCGTTGTCGAGGAATTCCATAGTCTTGATGACCACCTGCTCGTTGTTCTCACCTGAGTAGATGATCGACGGATCCAGATCGTATTCGGCGATAGCCTCCTCAACCTCTGCAATCGGCGTCT
>CALWNX010000045.1 GCA_944382925.1 uncultured Clostridia bacterium
CGATAAAGGCGCTGATCACCTGTCTGGTGAGCGAAATCTCCGGCACCAGCATGATCGCCCCGCGGCCGAGCGCAATCGCCTTGGCGATGGCTTCCATGTAGACCTGCGTCTTGCCGCTGGCGGTGACGCCGTGCAAAAGAAAGGAAGCCTGCTCCCCTTTTTCCAGGGCGGAGCAGACAGCGCCGGCGGCCTCCTGCTGCTCGGCGGTGAGAGCCTGCGGCTGCTTGTAGGAGCCGCTGACATTTCTGTAGGGTTCCTTAGCCTTGCCCTCTCTGGGAGGGCTGCCCTTGACCGTAAAGCACCGGAAAGCGTCGTAATACTTGACGCCGTAGCGCTGCTTCATCCACAGCGCGGTTTTGACCATCTCCTCAGTCAAAAGGCCGGGACGGATGACAGCTTCTATTTCCTTGACCTTGTCAGGCGCAAGCTCCGTCCTGACGCCGCACTTGCAGACGATTCCCTCTTTTGCCGTATCATGACTGCCGAAAGGCAGGCTGACCAGATCTCCCACGCGCACTTCCGCAGGCGCTCTGTAGGTAAAGAGGCTGTCTGTGTATTTACTTTTGTTGTTAACTGCTACGTTGACGTAGATCATAGCTCTTCTCCGCCCAGGAGCAGTTCTACAGCAGATGTATGTTGTGCTCCTCGCATTCTCTTACCATGTCTTTAGGCCATACCGAAACCTGCACCTCGCCGATATGCGCTTTGCGCAGGAAGAACATGCACAGCCTGCTCTGGCCGATGCCGCCGCCGATCGTAAACGGCAGCTTCTCCTCGAGGATCGCCTTGTGGAAATCGAGCTCCGCTCTTTCCTGGCAGTTTTCGGCCGCAAGCTGTCTTCGCATGGCCTCTGCATCCACTCTGATGCCCATGGAAGAAATTTCAAAGGCTCTGTCCAGCACATCGTTCCAGAGGATGATGTCGCCGTTGAGTTGCCAGTCGTCGTAGTCAGGCGAACGTCCGTCGTGCTTTTCGCCGGAAGCGAGGCGGCCGCCGATCTTCATGATGAAAACGGCTCTGTGCTCCTTGGTGATGGCGTCCTCTCTTTCCTTCGGCGTCAGCTGCGGATACATATCCTCAAGCTCCTGCGTGGTGACGAAAAAGATCTCGTTCGGCAGCGCGGTATGTATATTGCGGTAAAGCCTGTTCACGTAATCGCCGAGGTTTTTGAGCGAATTGTAGATCGTCCGCACCGTCTCTCTGAGGTATTCCTCCGTGCGCTGCTCTCTGGTGATGACCTTCTCCCAGTCCCACTGATCGACATAGGCCGAATGAAGGTTGTCGAGCTCCTCGTCTCTTCTGATCGCGTTCATATCGGTATAAAGGCCGTGTCCCGGCTCGATGCCGTACTTGCCCAGCGCCATGCGCTTCCACTTGGCCAGCGACTGCACCACCTCGACCTTGAGCTCGTCTATATCCTTGAGCGTAAAATCCACGCGGCGCTCCACGCCGTTTAAGTTATCGTTGAGACCGGTCAGCGGGTCTACGAACAGCGGAGCTGAAACGCGCCTCAGATTGAGGCCATAGGCCAGCTCCTGCTGAAAATAGTCCTTGATCTTTTTTATTGCCCGCTGACTCTCCATGAGGTCGATAACGGGATCGTAGTTGCGCGGTAAAATAAGTTGTGCCATTCTGCTTCCTCCTGTTCCTTTCGTTTGCGTCTTTGCGCCGACTATTTTTGCCGGTCGCGCCTTGAAAATTCGCAGCCGCAATAGTTCTGCCTGTAGAGGCCGTATTCCTTGGACAGCTGGATACTGCGCTGAAAGCCGGCCTTTTTCTTGAAATCGAGATCGAGAAATTCGAGCGCGTATTTTTCTGCCAGCTCACAGCCCAGCGCCGAAATCAGCGCATAGCTCTTGTGCGGGCTGACGGTCAGCGTGGTGCCGAAAATAGTGTTCCCGGTCCTCACCGCAGCCTGCGCAGTCCTCTCCAGCCGCAGGCGAAAACATTCCGTGCAGCGGCTGCCGCCCTCCGGCTCATCTTCAAGGCCCTGCGCCGCGCGGAAAAAGTCCTCCGGCAGATATTCGCCTTCGATAAAATCTATCTGCTGATCTTCAGCGGCCTGCTGGTTATACAGCTCGATAAACCTGAGCTGGTTTTCGCGGCGGAGCTCATATTCTGCCCGCTCGGTGATGTTGGGGTTATAAAAGAAGACCGTGATCTTGTAATCGCCTGCCAGCCGCTCTATGCAAGCCGTGCTGCACGGTCCGCAGCAGGAATGTAAAAGCAACCTGTTTTTTTCTTTCTTTGTCGCCAGCTGGCCGGCCATCTGCGTCTGTATAAAGCCCCGCTCCTGCGGCTGTCTCAGCTCCCCCTGCGGCTGCGTCTTTTTCACTCTTGTCACCTTTCCTCAAATCTGATATGATAATAGATTATTATAGCATATTTATGCTGTCAGTAAAAGGATTTAAAGTGCGATGAAAGAAAAAATTCCAGCTCATTTTGCCGGCCGCCGCTTCTACGCTGCCGACACGTGGCTGAAGGAGCATTTTGGCCGCAAAACCATCAAGCTGGCCGTCGACGGCGGCTTTACCTGCCCCAACCGGGACGGCAGCAAGGGCGTTGGCGGCTGTACCTTCTGTTCCGATACGGGCTCGGGCGAGTTTGCCTCCACCATCGAGGAGCAGCTTTCTCTCTATGCCCGCAAATGGCCCTCGGCCTGTTATCTGGCCTATCTGCAGAACCATACCAACACTTATGCGCCGGCGGAAGTTTTATACCGCAAATATACTGCCCTGCTTGCCGATCCGCGCATCGAGGGCCTGGTGATCGGTACCCGGCCCGACTGCCTCGGCGATGAAATTCTCGACATGCTGGCAGAGCTGGCAGGCGATCATTTCATCTGGCTGGAGCTGGGTCTGCAGACCATTCACGAGCAGACGGCGGCGGCTATCAACCGCTGCTATGAGCTTTCCTGCTTTGACCGGGCCGCGCGCGAGCTCTCGCGCCGTCATCTCAGATACGTTACCCATCTGATCCTCGGCCTGCCGGGCGAAAGCGAGGAGATGATGCTTGATTCCGTGCGCTACGCGGCAGCTGCTCCGGGGCTCTTCGGCCTCAAGCTGCACCTGCTCAACGTCGTCAGGGGCTCAACGCTGGCAAAGACGCATCCTGACTATACGCCATTTGCCGCGCTGGACGATTATGTCGATCTGGCTGTGCGCTGCCTGGAAATAATCCCGCCCCACATCACCATCCACCGCCTCACCGGCGACGCTCCGCGCCCGCTCCTGATCAATCCGCCCTGGAGCTTTAACAAGCGCACGATTTTAAACCGCATCGACGAGCAGCTTTCCCTGCGCGACACCTGGCAAGGCAAGAAATCCGGCTGTGTTGATAAGGGTTCTCTCTAAAGGTGAAATATCTGGCGCGCAAGGAGACAGCAGACAAGCGTCCGCTGTTTTTCCCTATGACCAAAAAAGGTGATGAACAGAAAGCTTCTATTCACCACCTTGCATTTTATGTCTGCTATTTATTTTCCCTTCCTGATGATCTTCACCTGCAAAGCGATGATCACCGCCAGCAGCGCCGCTCCTGTTACGCCCAGGGCGATAAAGAGAATCGTGTTGGTCGTAATTCCTTCCTGCGCTTCTACTTTTTCGGCCCGTTCGCTGCTTGAAGCTGCCAGAAAGTCGATCAGCTCGTCCGTGCTCATCGGCACGGATGCAGAAAACTCGCTGCTTTCCTGATCGTAGAAGAACCAGGCATTGTCGCCGGTTTCCTCGTCATACAGCAGAACCAGCGTATATTTGAGATCCTTGTCGGCAAGCGCCGGGATGTCGTATTCGCCCAGCTTGGCTACTGTAACGGCCAGGCCCTGCGGGATTTCAATATCGGCATAGTTCTCTACGACTACATATTCCTTTTCGCCGACGGAAACCTCAAGCTGCTCCGGGCGCTCGTTTTCGTCATCTTTATCCTTATCCTCGTCTTCATCAGCATCATTATCAGCATCCGCAGCAGCCCGGTAGATGGTGACCGTATAGGTCTTAGTCGTGCCGTTTTGCGCCGTAACCGTGATGCTGCGCGTGTTCTTGCCCACCGAGAGGCTGGCAGAACCGCTGACCGAAAGCGTAGCGTTAGGATCTGCCTTGGTAGCCGTCATCGTGCAGGTCGTCACGCTGTTGGCCACATTAACCGTGTAGCTGGTGGTATTAGGCGAAAAGGACGGCGAAAGGCTGCCCGCCGAGACTTTCAGCGACGAGAGGTTGGCGTTGCCGGAAGCAGCCTGGGACGGATCATTTATGCTTATTGAAATAGTTTTTCCTGGTACGCTTAATTGCGTTCCATCTTGATTAAAAAGTTCAACTGTCTCAGCTTTTACACTTGTCTTACCAGCTTTTACAGCTTTAAAATTAATTGTACACGAAAGATTATCAGCATTTGTCGAGACCATACTGATTATAACTTTGCCACTCCCTCCATTTACAACCGCATTACCGGAAAAAGAATCATACTTAAGATAGTTTGTGTCGAAAGTTATGTCAGTCTTTGACGATCCATAAGTTTCACCAGTATATCTTATTGTAACAGAAACATTATCACCATTTTTATATGTTTCTTTACCCGAGAAAGAAACGCTTGCTGCCTCAGCATATGTTGTAGATATTATTATCAATAAAATCAATATCACAGCAACTAAAAATATCTCTAAAAATTTTCCTTTTTTTAACGTCATAATTTAATCCTTAATTTTTTATAGTACTCATTCCTACAATATGTTTTTGCACATAAAGCAGATCTAGAGAATTAACTTTACCATCGCCATTTATATCTGCGCTATTATAATATGCCCCTGTTAATTTGGTCATTTCAACAATATGTTTTTGAACATGAAGGAGATCTAAAGAATTACATTTGCCGTCGCCGCTGGTATCGCCCTTGATGACGACAGGAATGCTGCCGGCCGCCTTACCGTTCTGATAGAGAACGACCTTCATGCCGGTGCCGACGGAGCCGGTCGTCACTTCCTTGCCGGAAGCGTTTGTAACCTTCAGCGTATAACCCTCCGGGGCCTTGAGCGCGGCCTTGAAGGAAGCGACCGAAGTGCTGAAATCAACGCCGGTCACGTACTGACCGATCTCATATTTGGAGCTCTCCGGCTTGACCGTAGAAGTGCTTTCTCTGGCCACGGTGATGACGTATTTCTTGGTCGCTCCACTTGACGCGGTTACTGTTACGGTAACCTTGGTCGTATCTCCCGTCAGTGTCACCTTGCCGCTGCCTGCTACCTTGGCGCCGGAATCTCTGGCCTTTGCGGCCACATCGATGTACGAAGTGTCGGCCGGCACTACGATCTCATAATTGGACGTATACATGTTGAAGGCCGGCATCAGCTCGTAACCAGCCACCGAGAGGGATTTGAGATAGTAATCGTTATTTCCGGCTCCCGGCTGGGCGCAGGCCGTATCAGGCATGTTGTTATATACAGGAATGTTGAAAGTCAGCGCCGTATCGATGACGGCCTTGTAGCCGTTCTTCAGCGTCGACGCCTCGTCGGCGGCGCCGCGCACATTGGTCATGTACTGATGCGTGGCCACGCTGCTAAGCCCGTTCATGACATTGAATTTTTTCAGATACTGCGTATTCTGATTGTTGTTGATGTAGGCCTTGGCGTAGAACGACGCGCCTTCGATGATCGATTTCACGCGCGTATTCCAGCCCCGGCTCTTGGCGTAGATGAGGCCGTTTTCGACCGCGTCTCTTCCGTCAGATGCATAGGCGTTGATATTGAAGAAATTATAATATCCCTTGTAGCCGCTGACGTTGCCGGAAATGCTGTTGCCTTTGCCGTTTGCACCCTGCTCGAGGATGATCATCGAGGCCAGCACGTAAGGATTGGCGCCCGCCTTCTTGCCGGCGTCGAGGATGACATCGGCATATGTAGGATATGTACTGCTCTTTTCCGGGAACGGGTCGGCCAGGAAGGTCCCCGCCACCAACGTCTGCAAGCCGGATTTCGTCTGCGTCGCAGCATCGTAGGCGTGCGACATGAACTGGAAGATACCGCTCTCGTTGAGGAAGTTGCGCGGATCCATATAGTATTTGATGATCGCTTCCGAGGCGGAAACGTAGCCGCCGCTGTCAAATTCGACATATTTGCCGGTATCCGGGTCGTAAGCGCCGTATTCCTGCGATTTCCACGAGTCGGGATAGCTCTTGTGGATGAGGTTGCGCCCGACCACGCTTTCCTTTTCGATGACGGCCTCCCAGTCAAGCCCTGTCTTCTGCGCCTTGAAAACCCACTGAGGATGCGCGGCATGCAGCGTGCGCAGATAGTCCTTGTAGCTTTCCGGGAAGCCCTGGGAGGTAAGATATTTTTCGAATTCCTCGTCGTATATGTAGTCTATCTCCTCGTCAAGGACAATAAACGAAGCCTTGACATAGCCGGTAAGCCCGTCGGCAGATATTTTATACCAGTCCTCGCCGTTTTTGTCCTTGGCTGTCTCCAGGATCGTGACGCTCGTCCCATCATAAAGAGCGCCGAGCAAAGCATAGCCCGTGCCAGGTCCCGACCTGACGTTCAGACCGATGTCGGCGTTAACAGTGCCTGTGGCTGCATCGGCACTGACAGCTGCAAACAGAGCCGCCAGCAGTATTACTACTGCCAGAAGCATTATGAAGATAAATTTTTTCTTTCTGCAAATAATCAATTTTTTCCCTCAGTGTCCCCGGGCGCCAATCACTTTTTCTCGCTGATGCGCCCGTCGTTATAATGCTTGCGGCACAGCGAAACGTACATATCGTTGCCGCCGATCACCACCTGCTCGCCCTGCTTGACAATCTGGCCGTCCACCACTCTGGCTACCATCGTCGCCTTGCGGCCGCACCAGCAGATCGTCTTGATCTCTTCGATCTTGTCGGCATATATAAGCATGTAATACGAGCCTTCGAAAAGCTCGTTGCGAAAGTCGTTTTTCAGGCCGTAGGCCAGCACCGGCACGCCGCAGCTGTCCACGATCTCCACCAGCTCCTGCACGTGGTGCTTCTTGAGGAACTGGCACTCGTCGATCAGCACGCAGTCAATCTTGCGCTTCTCGTTTTCGCGCAGATAAAGCTCGAGGATGTTGGTGTCGTCGGTGACGACGAGAGCCTCACGCTGCACCCCGATTCTGGAAGTGATCAGCCCTACTCCGTATCTGTCGTCGACAGCGGGTATCAAGGTGAGGACGTTCTTGCCTCTTTCCTCATAATTGTAGGCTACCTTTATGAGCTCGATGGACTTGCCGGCGTTCATCGTGCTGTATCTGTAATATAGCTGAGCCATACCTGCCTCCTTATTTTCATACATAGTTATTATAGCGCAAAAGCCTTTGAAAATCAATGCTTTAGGGCAAATTCCGACAATTTTCACAAAACTTTCGCATTCCCTTTTGCTGTGTTTTGTGATATGCTTGTAGAAGAGTTTTTTGTACGAGAGGAGTAACCGATTTTATGGAAGCACTGATTGTTCTCATTCTGAAATGTCTCCTGCTTGGTATCATCTGGGCGGCGCTGCTGATCCCCGTTATTTTCAACCGGGGCGGCTGGCTCAAATACCTCCTCACCGTGCTCGTTATCGCCGTACTGTGCTTCCTGCTGCGCGGCTTTGCGGCCACCATCAACAGGATGACCGTCATCGCCCTGATTACGCTGGTCATCGCCTGGATCACTTCGATGGCCGTCTTTGAGAAGGAGTCGCGCATCAAGTCCAAGGTCATCTCCTTCGCCTGCGTGATGGCCGCCGCCGCTTATCTGGTCTCCTGCTTTGTATCGTTTGACATCCTCTAGCAGCGTGCAGAGCGTAGCCTGCAGCGTTCAGTGTGCAGCGTTCAGCCTGGGCATGGATTCCCGGGACCCCGGCGCGCAGCATTTTTTTGCTTTCACCACCTTTTTGATTATTGCTGCCCTGCAAGTTGAATTTTGCAAAAAAATTCAACTCGAATATAGAAAATGAAGCTCTGCCAAGTTGAAAAGGCCGTGAGCTTCTTTGTTTTTAGGCAAAATTAAGGCTTAGAGCAAGAAGAATGAGGACTTTTTATGCGTACGGCAGGGCGTTTTCAACTTGCGACTATGCTTTCAAGCCTGAAAGCGGAGAAAAATTGTGCAAAATTCATCTTGGAGCGGCTGTATTTTTACTTTGGGGTTATAGGACAAAAAGTGTTGATGGACCCTAGTCCCAATAAATAGGGTACTCACCTGATTTATGAAATTCGCCCCATACAATTGCATCTCCCCAACCGGGAATTGTATCAGACACCTTTCCCTG
>CALWNX010000046.1 GCA_944382925.1 uncultured Clostridia bacterium
TCTTTGGCGATTTGAATCTTAAATTGTGATGTGTACTGTGACATAGTGGCTCCCTCCATACTTACTGGTATTATATCATTGTTTCCAGTGTTTGTGTAATGAAGTCCGTTAAATGGGGGCCACTTCAGAATTTCCTGCGCGAACAGGCTCTTCCAGCCGTGCTTTATTCTTGAGGCTCGAAATAAAAGGTGAGAGAGGAGAAATTCTTGTCATCTGTTCCCTTAAAGCGGTGGCTCCGATGAAAAAGAGGAGAAATTCTTGTCCTGCTATAGCGCGAGCTTTGCGGCGGGCAAGCGCGGCCCGGGTGGATGCGGGCAGGACAAGAAAAGTTTCTTTCTCGCCTTGGACTGCGCCCTCTGCGAAAACAGCGGACAAGATTTTTTCCTTAGCGTAACGCAAACAAGGCTTTCAAGAGAAAGAATTTCCAGTTTTATCCATGAAGGCGTGACAAACCCGCTGTTTTTTTGTCCGTTCGGTGCACAAACAGCGTTGAAGATGGCTATTTTTTTCTTCGCCCGCCCTGCAGCGACGAGCAGAGAACAATTTCTTGTCCGCTGTTTTCTCAGGACAGAAAAAATCGCCCAACTGAGGGAAAACGCGCGTCACGGGCGGCGTCGCGGGTGACGAGGGAAAACGCGCGTCGCGGGCGGCGGGGAAAACGCGTGTCGTGGGCGTCCGGCGAGTGAGCGGCCGGCAAGCGCGCGGCTCGGCGAGTGAGCGGACCGGCAAGCGCGCGGCCCGGCGCGTCATAGCAAAAAATAAAAGCATGCTTGCCGCACAGCTTATATTTAAACACCTTCTTTTCTGTCATACTAGCAGTAAAGGAGGTGATTTTTATTATTTACGGATATGTGCGCGTTTCGAGCGCTGATCAGAACGAAGAACGGCAGCTGGCGGCCATGAAGAGGCAGGGGATCGCAGAAAAGCACATTTATCTGGACAAGCTTTCCGGCAAGGATTTTGAGCGGCCCGCATACAAGCGGCTCGTGAAAAGGCTACGGCCGGGCGATCTGCTCTATGTGCTCAGCATCGACAGGCTGGGGCGCGACTACAAGGAAATTCAGGAGCAGTGGCGCATACTGACGCAGGAAAAGCTCATCGACATATGCGTACTGGACATGCCGCTGCTGGACACCAGACAGTGCAAGGATCTGATGGGCACCTTCATCGCCGATCTGGTGCTGCAGATACTTTCCTTCGTCGCCCAGAGCGAGAGAGAAAGCATCCGCACGCGGCAGGCGCAGGGAATCGCGGCCGCCAAGGCGCGCGGGGTCAAATTCGGCCGTCCGCCGCTGCCGCTGCCGGCCAACTTCGAAGAGGTGTGCTGCGACTGGACAAGCAAAAAAATAACACTCCGTCAGGCGGCTGCAGCCTGCGGAATGCCGGTAGGAACCTTTTATTCCAAGCTCGTAAAAGCGCGGCGCGCGTGATCAGGCGCGTGGCCGTACGCGGCTTTGTGCGTGACCGGAAAAGTAACCGAAAGCGTGACCGAAATGGTGTACTTTTCCAAAAGCTTTTACGTGCTCCCATTATACACGCATTTTCACTTATTTACAAGCGATTTCATACATATTTACTTTCCCCGCAGGCCGTTTTGAAAAAGTACACTTTTACGAACGCGAGGCAAAGGAGGTCCTGCAGGTATGAAACGTGACCCTCTCGAAGGCCAGTACTTCGGCAAGTGGAAGGTACTGAGCTACGACGGCTGCTACAACCACAAAAAATCATACTATTTTTGTCTTTGCACCGGGTGCGGGGAGGTCCACCGGGTCAGAGCCGACAAGATGAAGTCCGGTAAAAGTACCCAGTGTACCGCCTGCGCCCGCAAGCAGCGAAATAGTGAAGTGAAGGGGAGTGTTATGGAATGAAATCAGGGAAAAAACACAAGCTGCTGGTTGCGGCCGTTGTGGCTGCACTTTTTTTAACGATGATGTTCCCGGCTTCAGTTTTTGCCCGCAACGCCGCCGCGGATGGCAACGGCGGAAGCGGCGGCAATGCCGGCAATACCGGCAATGCGGCTGTCAATGACGCCGAATTTACCGTGCAGTACTATGCCGGCATCCCGTCATACAGCACGAGCGGCGACGAGGACAACGCGCTGAGCATCATCGATACGACGGGCGAAAACGAACAGCCGGCTAACGAGGACGGCAGCAACGTCAAAACCCGCAAGCTCTACCTCGACGAAAACGGACAGTTCAAGTGGGAATACAGCCTTTCTGCAATATACACAGAAGAAAGCTACAGCTATTATACTGCCCCGGGGCTCAATTATTTTGACAAGGTTTCCCACAGCTCCGCCAACTACGATCTGCGCGAGGTATGGATCATGAAGGCTTCCTGCTCCGATCCGCAGAGCATCAAATGGAGCGACTGGACCATGTATCAGGACGTCGATAAATATCCGCTGCAGTTTACGAACGATCCTGCCGCCGTGCAGAATACAAAAACGCAGGAAGATCCGGAGCGTCCCGGCGGCGACGTCGTGCCCGGCCGCGAAGACCGCGTAGCCCTGATCGAAGACGGCGCTGTCATCCGCCTGATATACGAGCTCAACACCGGCAGCGGTTATTCGCGCGACGCCCTCTTCTACGACTACGACATCAGCGACGGCAAAGCTTACACCGCGATAGAAAACAACCAGCTGACAAAGCCGGCCAGCACAGAGCAGCTCAGGGACGGCACGACGAAGCTGTACATAGACACCCGTCAGAAGGGCATCAACAGCGCTGAAAACTACACCGGCAGCGGCGCGAAATACGCCTTCGGCAACAACAACGCCGGCACCCAGATGGGCACCATAAAGCGCGAAAATTATTTCATCAATCAGGCCAACTCCGCGGCCACAAATCCCAAATATAAAACCTATCAGGGAGTGTGCTTCGGTCTGGCCAACGCCATCCTGCCTGAAGGCGGAGGCCCGCTGACCGGCAGAACCGATTTGCAGACACCGATGTTTTTCGTCAAAGACGCCAGCGTCATCGGCCGCACTCAGATCGAGGACTGGGATCTTTCCTTCGACCGTCTGGGCGACACCTATACGCTGCGCTCGGTCAACGGCGCCAACGGCAAGCCGCTTGCCAGCGCCGATGAGCTCAACACCTTCACCGGCATCAAGGCGGACTGGAACGGCAAAATGATCTGGACCAACAATTTCTGGCCGCTCGACGGCGCTTCCTGGAACAACACTGAGGGACATGACCCGATGTTCGGCGAAAAAGACCGCCGCGTCCATTACGTGGAAACAAATGAGGAGGGCGAGCTGGTCGGCATGCAGATGCCGCTCAGCGACGACGGCATAGCGCACAACAGCTATTTCGGCATGACCTACACCGTCAGCTTTACGCTCGACGAAGGATACTGCGGCCCGCTCAACTACATGTTCTACGGCGACGACGACATGTGGGTATATCTGGACGGCAAGCTGGTAGCCGATATTGGCGGCGTGCATTCTTCCGTCGGCATCTTCGTGGACTTCTGGGAATACATCGATCCCGATGATACGGACACGGAGCACACGATTCAGATCTTCTACACCGAACGCGGCGCTTCCGGCTCTTCCTGCTTCATGCAGTTCACGATTCCGCAGGTGCAGAAAGTCACGCCTGTGTCGCCGGTCATGGATCTGGTGATCGACAAGACCGTGCTGGCTGAGGATGAGGAAGCCGTCGGCAGCGACACCTTTGAATTCGAGATCTCGCTGCGCGATGAAAACGGCGACTCCTACGGCAGCGCTTACTGGTTCTACGTTCTGGACGAAAACGACGAGCAGGTATCCTCCACTTTGGTGCCGGCCGGTACCGAAAGCGTGCGCACGCAGATGAAGGACGGCTACAAGATCGTTATTCCGTCGATCCCGGTTGGCTCGCAGTACAGCATCAGCGAAATCACCTCCGCAGAAAAGCTCGACGAGGAGCTGGGAACGCCGGCCTACAGCCACGATTACGAGACGGAAGCTTCTGCTGATGACGCTAACGCAACGACGGCGGCAACGGACGGCCTCTTCACCATCACGGGCACAGCCAAAACCGTCACCGCCCCGGCTCCCGGCGCTGTTACCAGCGAGGACAGCGAAGGCGCGCACTGGGTACACTTTACCAACGAGCTCATCCCGGACGAACCGGAGCCTGAGCCGGAACCTGAGCCTTACGAGCCACCGACTCCTGACGAGCTACCGACTCCTGACGAGCCGGATACCGATAAGCCCAAGCCGGAGGAGCCTGTCGCTCCTGAAACCGGCGACTCTGCCGATATGGCAGTCTGGTTCAATGTCATGGCCGTCTGCCTGATCGCCATGACCACCCTCACCTTCTGCATGCTCCGCGCTGTATGCGGACGCAGACGCTGATCCCGAGGCAGAGCTTTGACACCGCCCGCCGCCGGCCTTTGAGGTCGGCGGCGGGCATTTTCATGGTGACTTACGGGCGCTGATGTGGTATCCTAAAGGTATCAAAGAATACCAGGAGGACAAGCTGCCATGAACAAGCTCTTTCATCTGCAGGAAAACGGCACCACGGTTTCGACAGAGATCATTGCCGGCCTGACGACATTTTTTGCCATGTCGTATATCATCGTTGTCAATCCTTCCATTCTCTCGCAGGCGGGAATGGAATGGGGTGCAGTATTTCTGGCCACGATCATCGCCTCGATCATAGGCACCCTCGTGATGGCGTTCTTCGCCAACCTGCCCTATGCGCAGGCGCCGGGCATGGGCCTGAACGCTTTCTTCGTCTATACGGTGTGCTTCGTGCTGGGCTTCACATGGCAGCAGGCGTTATCGATGGTTTTCCTCTGCGGTCTGTTCAACATTTTCATCACAGCCACCAAGATCAGGAAAAACATCATGAAATCGATACCGCAGAGCCTGCAAAACGCGATCGGAGGCGGTATCGGCATCTTTGTCGCCTACATCGGCATCCTCAACGTCGGCATCGTCACCTTTGAAAGCGGCGTCCCGGCGCTGGCGGTTCTCGATCAGCCGAAATTCTGGGTCTTCCTCATCGGTCTGGTGCTGACCGTGGTGCTGGTGGCCAAGAACGTCAAGGGCGCGATGCTGATCGCCATCATCGCTACCACGCTGCTGGGCATTCCTTTCGGCGTCACCTCGCCGCAGGATACGACCAGCTTTGCGGAGGCCTGCCAGGCGCTGCCTACCACATTCCTGGCGATATTTAAGGAAGGCGGCATTACCAGCCTCTTTGGCGATATGGAAAAGCTGCCGCTGGTGCTGATCACGATCTTTGCTTTCAGCATTTCCGACACCTTCGACACCATCGGCTCGTTCATCGGCACGGGCCGGCGCAGCGGCATCTTCAGCGAGGAAGATGAGCGAGAAATGGAAACGCGCAAGGGCTTTCACACCAGACTTGACCGCGGCCTCTTTGCCGACGCTACCGCCACCTCTATCGGCGCGCTGTTCGGCACGTCCAACACCACGACATACGTAGAAAGCGCGACCGGAATCGGTGTGGGCGGACGCACCGGCCTGACGTCGGTCGTAGTTTCTCTGTGCTTCGCCCTGTCGGCCTTTCTGGCTACCTTCATCAGCGCCGTTCCGTATGCGGCCACTGCGCCGGTGCTGGTAGTGGTGGGAATCCTCATGACTTCTTCCTTCAAGGACATCAAGTGGTCTGATTTCAGCGAAGCGGTACCGGCCTTCTTTGCCGCCGTCTTCATGGCGCTGTGCTATAGCATCTCCTACGGCATCGCCGCCGGCTTCATCTTCTACTGCGTGATCAAGATATTCAGCGGCAAGGCCAGAGAAATACACCCTATCATGTGGATATGCACCGGCATGTTCATCCTCAATTTCGTGCTGCTGGCGCTGCTTTAGATAAACAGAGGAAGCATATGAAAAAATACGACGCCATATATATCAACGGAAAAATCTTTACCTCCTGCCCTGAAAGGCCGGCTGCGCAGAGCATGGCCGTGCGGGAGGGCCGCATCGTCTGGCTGGGTACGGATAAGGAAGCAGCCGCACGCCAGGCCGCCGCAGAGCGCATCGTCGATCTTAAGGGGCGGCGCGTACTGCCGGGCTTTGTCGACTGCCACATGCACGCCCTGATGCTGGCGGACTGCTGCCGGCAGATTTCCGCCCTGCCGCCTCTCGTATCGTCTATAGACGATCTGGTCGCCGAAATCCAAAAGGTGCGGAAAAAGCAGGGCCCGGCGCAGTGGATCCAGGGCTGGGGCTACGATGAAGGCAAGCTGGCCGAGCACCGCGCGCCGACTCGCCATGATCTGGACCGCGGCTGCAGCGACGCGCCTGTCATCATCCGGCGCACCTGCGCGCACGTCTGCGCTGTCAACAGCAAAGCGCTGGAGCTGGCCGGCATCGACGCTGCCACTCCTGACCCGACAGGCGGACGCATCGGCCGTTTTGCGGACGGCACGCCAAACGGCATCCTCTACGAAAACGCCCGCGACCTGCTCAACAAGGTGCTTCCTGCCAAGACGGACGAAGACAGGGCCATGGATCTGCTGGCGCTTGACGAAATCCTCGTTTCCCAGGGCATCACCGCCGCCTCGGATATGGGCGAATTTACGGATGCTGACTACGACAGCATTTTCGGCCTGGCTCTGCAAAAGGGTCTGCGCGTGCGCATGACCTGCTACTACATGTGGGACAGCATTAAAGATAAAAAGGATTTTACCATCAGAAGAGAAGAAATGGACCCAGCCCAGCCTTATCGCCTCGCCGGCATCAAGCTGATCGGCGACGGCAGCGTCTCCGGGCGCACCGCCTGGTGCGACCGTCCTTATCTTGGCGGCGACAGCGAATACGGCTTGCCGGTCGCCAGCGAAGAAGACTTCGAGACTGCGCTCGCCTTCTGCCGGCGCTGCGGCTGTCAGCTTTCCATCCATGCCATGGGCGCAAGGGCCATCGACAGGGCGCTTTTGCACACCGCCGGTCAAAAACCGTGGCTGAGCGATATTCTGCCGCCGGGAACGCCGCCGGTGCGTATTGAGCACGTAGCCATGCCGGGCCTTGACGCAGCCGGTATCCCGGCTTCCGTGCGGGCTAAAGAAGCCGGCATCGCCTTTGTCACCCAGCCGGTCTTTCTCTACGCCGAAGTGGAAAGCTACCTGGCCAATCTCGGCCTCGCCCGCACGCAGGAGTGCTATCCGCTGGCCGACTGGCTGGCCGATGGCGTCCGCTTTGCCTTCAGCACCGATGCGCCGGCCACCGCCTGGGCAGCGCCTTCCGATCCTTTCGTCTGTCTCAAGGGAGCGGTGAGCCGCAAAGCCTGGGACGGCACGGACGTAGGCCAGCGCCACCGCGTAGATATACAGACGGCGCTCAGACTTTATACGGCCGAGGCCGCGGCAATGCTGGGTCTTGACGACTGCGGCCAGCTGCGCGCAGGCCGGAGGGCTGATTTCATCGTCCTGGACCGCGACATCCTCGCGGTTTCGCCGGATGACATCGACAAGGTCAAAGTATCGGAAACTTATATCGGCGGCGAGCTGGTATATAAAAGGGGATGAAAAGAGGAGAAAAACTCGCGTTCTTTCACTAACTCGTTTTGTCTCGTAATCCCTAACCTGAAAGTGAGGTGTCAGCATGGTTCGCAAAGCAACAAAAAAGGATCTCCCGGAGATCCTCGCCATATATGAAAGCGCCAGAAAGTACATGAAGGAAAACGGCAATCCCCGCCAGTGGGGCGACGAGCTGCCGCTTGCGGAAACGACGGCGGAAGACATCGAAAACGACAGCCTGTACGTGATTGAGCGCGATGGGCAGCTCTGCGGTGTGATGGAATTTCACATCGGCGCCGAGCCATATTATGAAGAGCTCGCCGAGGGGCAGTGGCATTACGAGCGCGATTATGCCACCGTCCACCGCATCGCCAGCAACGGCAGGGCGCGCGGAATCTTCCGGGAATTTCTCGCCTTCGGGCGCACTATCTGTCCTTATATCAGAATCGACACGCATCTCGACAACGTCGTGATGCAGAGGCTGATCGAAGCCGAGGGCTTCGCTTACTGCGGTATCTTCTATTCGCAGCCGGACCGGGGCTGGATCGCCTACGATAAGCTCTACGAGTAGACGGCCGCGGCCGAGCCAGAGGCGGCCGGCTTTGCCGCCGCGGATCAGAGGCTGGCGATCACTTCTTTGAGGCGGGCGAGCTCGGTGATCTGGTTGACCTGACCGCGCAGCGCCGCCGCGCCGGGCAGACCCTTGATGTACCAGCCCACGTGCTTGCGCATTTCGCGCACGGCGATCGCTTCGCCCTTGAGATCAGCTAAATCTTGCAGATGAGCGAGCATCATCTGCTTTTTTTCTGCCGCCGCGGGCGGAGGCGGCAGCGGCTCGCCTTTCCAGGCCGCTACAGCTTCGGTGAAGATCCAGGGGTTGCCGAGCGCACCGCGGGCGATCATCACGAAATCGCAGCCGGTCTGCTCCAGCATGGCCAGAGCCGAGGCTGCATCAGTCACGTCGCCGTTGCCTACCACCGGGATGCTTACCGCCCGCTTGACGCGCGCGATTTCAGACCAGTCGGCATGGCCGCTGTAATACTGCTCGCGCGTGCGTCCGTGCACGGTGATCGCCGCCGCTCCGGCGGCTTCGATGGCGTGGGCGACTTCGACGGCATTGACAGAAGCGCTGTCCCAGCCGATCCTGATCTTGACTGTCACCGGTTTGGCGGTATTCCTGACGACGGCGGCCGTCACATCGTAGACCTGATCAGGGTCCTTGAGCAGCGCCGAGCCTTCGCCGTTTTTGACCACCTTGGGCACAGGGCAGCCCATATTGATGTCGATAAGCGCACAGCTGTGCCTGTCCATTTCTCTGGCGGCGAAGGCCATCACCTCCGGCTCGTGGCCGAAGAGCTGCACTCCCAGCGGCGCTTCCTGCGGGCGCGTATATAACAGGCGGCCCGTATTCTTATCGCCGTACCACAGTCCCTTGGCGCTCACCATTTCCGTGAACACGAGCGCGGCCCCCATCTTCTTGCAGAGCCCCCGCATCGGCGCGTCGGTGATGCCGGCCAGAGGCGCAAGAAAAAAGGGGTTATCCAGTATTAAGCTGCCGATGCGCAATTCTTTCATGGTTTCCCCTAATGTACTCTCAGTTCTGACTTAGTTATAGCTCTTTTCCAGACGGCGCAGAGCCAGGGCGATCGTCAGGCCCGGAATCACGCGGTTGCCGGTGATCTCAACGCCGAGGATCTCGTTGATTTTTTTCAGCCTGTACTGCACCGTGTTGGTATGGATGCCCATAAATTCGGCCGTCTTGCCGCTGTTCATGCCGGCGTCCAGCACGAAGGTTTCCAGCGTTTCCAGCATCTGGCGGGACTTGTTGTCCGTCTCCGCTCTGAAGCCGGCCAGAAGGTCGATGAAGTTTTTCTTCATGTAGCCGCCCTGTGCCTGGATGCTGATGCAGTTGCTCACCAGCGCCAGATCGTATTTGGTAAACACCCTCTTGTACGGGAAAATCGCCCCCACCTGCGACCAGGTCTCGTTGATGAGGCGGAAGCCGTCGCCGGCGCCTTCGATAGAGTAAAGGCCGCTCACGTGAAAGATGCGGATGGTCTTGCTTCCTTTAAGCTCGTCGAAAAAGCGCATGCAGAGGGATTTACCCTCGTGCTCCTCGTATTTGGCAGCCGCTTCGCCGGCCAGCACTACGCCGTAGCTTTCCTCGTCTTCGTTGATGCGCAGAACGCGCAGCAGGCCCTTTTCCTCAAACTCGTTGATGATCCTGTCTTCCGCCGCCGCCTCAATTCCACGGGCATAAAAAACCGAAAGAATGTCCTCGGCTCTGACGCCCACCTCGTCGCGCAGCGAATAGGCCAGGCTCTTGTTATCGCGGATCAGGGCGTTGACGAGCTCGGCTCTGGCGTCCCTTTCCGGCGTAAATTTCCACATGCCCATGGCCAGCTCGATGATTTCGGCCAGCTTGGTGATCTCGCCGGAGGAATAGTTATCCTCGTTGTCGACGATCAGCAGATAATATTTTTCCCCTTTGATTTCGATGGCGCCCCAGTAGACGAGCACTCCGTCTATGTCCACCAGGCTGTAGACGCCGTTGAAGCTGAGGGCGACGTCCTTGCCGCGGCGAATCGCGCTTTCGACCGTCGTCTTGTGGCGCGTCTCCACGGTGAGGATGGGGTTGAATTCTTCACTCATCAGCACGACCTGAAAATCGTTGTTGATGGCCGCCTCCCGCAGAGCCTGCTGAAAGCTACTGTGCTTTTCAAAGTTAAGCAGGTGAAAGATGGTGTTGTTGATGAGACTGTTGTTGAAATTGCTGCCGTAGAGGACCTTTTCCATCACCTCGGTGATGACAAGCGAATAGCTGCAATCCTCGGCGGCCACGAGAATGATCAGGGGCAGGTCTTCCTCGCCGGCGGCCTGCATGACGTCCTGGTAACGCTGATTTTCCGCCGCCGAGCTTTCGCTCCGGAAGATCACCAGCGCCGCCACGCCGCTTCGGGCCAGCTGTCTGACTACCTCCTGCTGCACCGCGAACTGGCCGCGCATGCCGGCAAAGGTCGTCAGCACCAGCTCGTCTTTTTTGCCGCAGTGTCTGACAGCCGTCTCCAGACTGGCGTCGTCCATGACGGAAACGGTCCTGACCCGGCGGTCGAGCCCGCCTTCGCCGGCTACGACTACGCCCTGTTTGAAAACATCAAGCTGTAAGCAATCCTTAACGGTTACTTTCATTTTGATCCTCGACTTCCTTTTGCTCCTCGGCTTCCTCTTCGGCTCTGTCCTCAGGCTCCTCATCGCTCATATAATCCTGGTCGTACTTGTCGAGTTCCTGCCTCATGCGCTCCTCCTCTTCTTTGAGCAGGCGCTCTCTTTCGGCGGATTCCTCGGCGTTTCTGGCCATCTTTTCTTCCTCGAAGAGCTTAACCTGTGCGGCCAGCTCTTCGGCAGAGAACTTGCCGGTAAACAGATCTTCAAACTGCTGTCCGTCGATGGTCTCGACCAGAAGCAGCGCTTCGGCCACTCTGGTGAGCGTTTCCATGTTCGCAGAAAGCAGCTTCTCGGCCTCCTTGTAAGCCTCGTCTATGATTCTCTTCACCTCGGCGTCGATCTCGCGGGCCACCTCGTCGGAATAGTTCTTGTGGGTGGTGAAATCGTTGCCCAGGAATACTTCTTCGGAATTGCTGTAGTTGACGGTGCCGATTCTCTCGCTGAAGCCGTATTTGGTGACCATGTCGCGGGCGATCTCCGTCGCGCGCATGATGTCGTTGCTGGCTCCGGTGCTGATGTCGTCCAGCGTCAGCTGTTCGGCCACCCGTCCGCCGAGCAGGTGGACGATGGCGTTTCTCATGCCGCTTCTGGTCTCGTAATTCTTGTCTTCCTTAGGCAGCGTCATCGTAAAGCCGCCGGCCCTGCCGCGCGGTATGATCGTCACCTGATGCACAGGATCGCTGTCCGGTATCAGGCGTGCTACCACCGCATGGCCGGCCTCGTGATAGGCCGTGAGCTTTTTCTCCTTCGGGCTGATGACGCGGCTCTTCTTCTCCGGTCCGGCGATAACCTTGGTGATCGCTTCTTCGATCTCTTCCATCCTGATGAAGCGGCCGTTTCTTCTGGCCGTGATCAGAGCAGCCTCGTTGAGCAGGTTCTCGATGTCCGCCGGCGTAAAGCCCGGCGTTCTTCTGGCCAGCACCTCCGGCGTCACATCGTCCGCCAGCGGCTTGTTCTTGCTGTGGATCTTGAAGATCTCCTCGCGGCCCTTGATGTCAGGCACGCCGATGACGATCTGACGGTCAAAGCGGCCCGGTCTCAGCAGCGCCGGATCGAGAATGTCCGGCCTGTTGGTCGCCGCCAGGATGATGATGCCCGAATTCTCGGCAAAGCCGTCCATCTCAACCAGCAGCTGGTTGAGCGTCTGCTCTCTCTCGTCGTGTCCGCCGCCGATGCCGGCTCCTCTCTTGCGGCCCACGGCGTCGATCTCATCGATGAAGACGATGCACGGCGCATTTTTCTTGGCCTGGTCAAAGAGGTCGCGCACTCTGGGAGCACCCACGCCCACGAACATTTCTACGAAGTCGGAACCGCTGATGGTGAAGAACGGTACACCCGCCTCGCCGGCCGTAGCCTTGGAAACGTAAGTCTTACCCGTTCCCGGCGGGCCCACCAGCAGGATGCCCTTCGGAATCCTGGCGCCGAGCTCCTTGTATTTTCTCTGATCCTTGAGGAAATCCACGACCTCCTCAAGCTCCTGTTTTTCTTCGTCAAGTCCGGCTACATCGGCAAAGGTGACCTTCTTTTCGCCGCCCTTGACCATCTTGGCCCTCGACTTAGCAAACTGGAAAGCCTTGCCGTTGCCGCCCTGGTTCATCATGATATAGAAGAGGAAGCCCAGGGCCACCACCATGATGATCGTCGGCAGCAGGCTGAGGAAGACCGAGCCGTTGTCAGGCGGATCGCTCTCGTACTTGAGCGTGCCTTCCTGCATCTGCGGGAAGAGATACATCTCGTCTATGAGGCTGATCTCCACTACCGAGTTGGCGTAAGCGTAGACGATCTCGTCCTTGCTGAGCACACCGGTCAGCTTGGTGTCGGTGACGTTGATTTCGCTGATCTTGCCGTCGGCCAGGTACTGCACGAATTCCGAAAGCGGCACCTCGCGGATGTTGGCCTGCTCGTTTTCCATCCCGCGAAAGATGAAGGCGGCCAGCAGCACGGCCAGAAACAGGAATATATAAATGCTTACGTTTCTTGCAAATTTTTTTTTCACTTCTTTCCCCCTTAAAAGATTTCTGTGTTTATATCGTCAACGCCGGGCGGTTTGCTGCGCTTGTGCGCCGGGCAGCAGGCGGACAGGCGGACAGGATTTTCTCCTCAAAGCGACGGAATTTTGCTGCCCAAGGGAGCAGAGGACAAGGTTTTATTCTCTATTCTGCAAGAGCGAGGCGGAAAAGGGAAACTTCCGCGTTTTCACCGCTTGTGAGGCCGCAAAATTCTCCTTGATCGCAGGATAATTCGGCTTCGCGAGCCTGTGGATCATGCTTATTCCTGCTTTTTACCCTTGCGGCTCCATTTCAGCTCGATTTGAGGAGAAATTCTTGTCCTCTGTATTCTTGAAGCCTCATTATTTACGAATTCGAGGGAATTTTGCCTGCACGCGCTCCGGCACGCAATATGACGTGCTCTCTGAGACGCACTCTGACATTGACGCGTTGATGGTCGATTGTGTTCATCTCCCAAATAGCCAGAGTATTTTAC
>CALWNX010000047.1 GCA_944382925.1 uncultured Clostridia bacterium
AGCGCAGGCTGTGCGATCGGCATCGGCAATGTCTGGAGGTTTCCTTATGTAGCAGGGGAAAACGGCGGCGGCGTGTTCGTGCTGTTTTACCTTCTGTTTTTGCTGATCATGGGCGTGCCGGTGCTGACGATGGAGCTAGCCGTCGGACGCGCGGGCAGAAAGAGCGCAGTCGGGGCATACAAGGCGCTGGAGCCTGCCGGCAGCAAGTGGCATCTGCACGGCTGGGTCTGCCTGCTGGGCTGCTACATCCTGATGATGTACTATACCACGGTTTCCGGCTGGATGGTCAGCTATTTTGTCAAATTCGCCGCCGGCGGCTTTACCAGCGGTATGGGCACGGAAGCGGTAGAAAGCGAATTTTCCGCTCTGCTTGCTTCGCCGGCAGAAATGGGGCTGTGGACGGTCGTGACGGTCATCGCCGGCTTTGCAGTGTGCAGCTTCAGCCTGCAAAAGGGTCTGGAGCGCATTTCTAAATTCATGATGGTCTCACTTCTGGTGCTCATCGTCGTGCTGGCCGTCAACAGCGTTACGCTTGAGGGCGCGATCGAAGGCGTCAAGTTCTATCTGCTGCCTGACTTTGCCAGAGCCAGCGAGGTAGGTATCGGTCAGGTGATGATGGCGGCCATGAATCAGTCGTTCTTTACGCTCAGTCTTGGCATCGGCGGCATGGAGATTTTCGGCAGCTACATGGCCAGGGACCAGCGTCTGGCGGGCGAAGCCGTGCGCATCTGCGGACTGGATACGTTTGTCGCCGTGATGTCGGGCATGATCATCTTCCCGGCCTGCTTTTCCTTCGGCGTGCAGCCTGACTCCGGCCCGTCGCTGATCTTCGTCACGCTGCCTAACGTGTTCGTAAACATGAGCGGCGGCCGCCTGTGGGGCGCGCTGTTCTTCCTCTTTATGACCTTTGCCAGCTTTACGACGGTGATCGCCGTCTTTGAAAGCATCCTGGCCGCATTTATGGACAACTTCGGCTGGCAGCGCAGAAAGGCGGCTCTCGTCAACTGCATCGCCATGCTGGCTTTGAGCATGCCATGCGTGCTTGGCTATAACCTGTGGAGCGACCTGACCCTGATCGGCGGGCGCAACGTGCTGGACACAGAAGATTTTCTGGTCAGCAATCTGCTGCTGCCGCTGGGCTCCCTCATCTATCTGCTCTTCTGCGTCAGCAGGTGGGGCTGGGGCTTCGATAACTATATCGAAGAAGCCAACTGCGGCAAGGGCCTTGCCATGTCGCCGCGTCTGCGCCGCTATTTCATGTTCGTACTGCCGTTTCTGATCATACTGATTTTGATACAGGGATTGATATAAGAAAACCGGCGGGCTGCCCTGGCCCGCCTTTTTTTATTTTTTGTTTCTCAACTAAATTAAAATCCGGCGCTTCCCAAGCTGAAAATAGCCGCAGGCCGCCCGAAAAGCCCCCATTTAACGATAATTTAACAAAGATTTAATCGCAGCGCGGTTTCGGCATCGCTCGTTGTCAGATATGATAAGATCTCAAGCCATGTATATAAAAACAAAGTAAAGGACGACAAAGTTTTTCAGACCCCGGTTTTATGATATATGAGCCGTATATCTATATAAGGAGGAAAACTGCTGCATGCAAAAAGGGCAAAACGAGCATCAGCTGATACACCGCGTCAACGCGGCCAAAATTAATGTGGAAGAAGCAGACCAGCTGATAAGAGATTACATGCCGTTCATCAGGACAGAGACGGGCAAATTTCTCAAGCGCCCGCCAGTCGAAGGGCGCGACGACGAGCTGGGGATAGCGATGATGGCTTTCTACGAGGCTATCGGCGGATATTCAAAAGAACGCGGAGCATTTCTGAGCTATGCGGCGATGCTGATCAGGAGTCGCCTCATCGACAACGTCAGAAAAGAACAGAAGCATACATATGATGTTTCCATGGATGCGCCGCTGGGAGACGAAGATACGACGCTGGCCGATGTGCTTGCCGACAGCAGGAACGAGCAGGAAGAAAGGCTGATGCGCGAAGCGACGAGAGAAGAGATCGCAGAGCTGGTCGCACAGATGAAGGGCTTTGGCGTAGAGCTCAGCGACGTGGCGGATAACTGCCCGCGTCAACAGCGCACGCTGGAAGCATGTCGGAAGGCGCTGCAATATGCCAGAGAAAACCCGGCGCTCCTCGACGAACTGCTCAGAACCGGAAAACTGCCGATAAGCAGCCTTTCTGCCGGCAGCGGAGCAGAACGCAAAACGCTGGAACGACACCGCAAATATATGGTCGCCCTGCTGCTCATTTACACCAACGGCTTTGACATCCTCCGCGGCCATCTGACACAGATAATGAAAGGAGTGACGGCGAAATGAACTATATAGTTATGGAATGTCACCCCGGATATGCAATATTGCTGGACGAAGCAGGGATTTTTTGTAAAGCTGCCAACCTGAACTATGAGGTCGGACAGACGGTGAAAGACCCCGTGCTGATGAAGAGCGCGCCGGAAAAAGCAAAAGCCAGGAGCAGCAAATGGCTCAGGAGCGGCATCGCTGCCGTGGCCGCCTGCTGTATAATATTCCTGGGACTGGGATATTATCAGGAATTCGTTAAGACATATTCGTCGATCTACCTGTCGATCAATCCGCAGGTGCAGATGGAATTAAACCGCCACGGTGACGTGACCAGGCTGACAGGCACCAATGAAGACGGCCGCACGCTTCTTGCAGGATATGAGCCTGAAAGCAGGGACAAGGTCGAGGTGGCAGATGAGCTGATAGACAGAGCGATCGAGATGGGTTTCCTTTCGGAAGGAGGGCAGGTTTCGATCTCACTCGACTGCCCGGACGAGGTGCTTTTTGAAGAATACGGCGTCGAACTCAGAGAAGGTATCACCGCGTACTTTGACGGGCGTATCGTAATAGATGTAACGATAACAGATCACCGCAGCAGCGCACCGGAGGGCACGCAGGTGTCAGACGAACCGCCGGCAGAAGCTGCCGAACAACCGCAAACGCCTGCGGGGTCGCAGACACCAAGCCAGCCGCAGACGCCATCACAGCCGCAAACGCCATCGCAGCCGCAGACGCCTTCGCAGCCGCAGACGCCGAGCCAGCCACAGACGCCGCCGACCGGCAGCGAAGGAAGCAACTACGGCGACACGAACTATGACGACGGCGGCAGCAACTACAGCGAAGGCGACGACGGCAGCGATGATAATGATGACGGTGACGACGGCGGCAACAGCGGATACGACGACGGTGGCAACAGCGGATATGACGATTAAAAAAAATTTTTCGGCCGGCCCCGGTTTTGGAAAACAGACTGCGTAAACTGTAATCATAAAGCAAAACACAAGCCCAAGCTTTTGAAGAGAAAGGAGCAAACAGCATGAAACTGAGAAGAAAGATTATGTTAGCGGTATCTTCACTGACCCTGATGGCGGCAGTCCTTCTGACCGGATGCGGAGCCCCTGAGGCAGAAGAAACAGCAGTTGCAGAAAAAGGTTTTCTCGTCCTGAGCGTAAATCCGGAAATCAGGATCGAATATAACGAAGAAGGACAGGTAACCGCGCTCAGCGGCCAGAACCAGGAAGGACAGCAGATCGTAGACGGCTATCAGGATTATGTGGGCAAGGATGCCCGTACCGTAGTACAGGAGCTGATTGTAAAGATCAACGAGGCCGGATATTTCGTAGACGACATAGACGGCAACAAGCGCAACGTGGTGCTTCAGATCGAGCCGGGCTCGATGGTGCCAAACGGACAATTCCTTGAGGAGATGAGCGTAGGAGCACAGGAAGCTATCCAGGGACTTGCACTTTCATCCGAGACCGTAACGATCAGCGACGACGACTACGATCAGAGTTACGCCAAGGACAACAACCCTTCGCCGTACATCACGCTTGCCAAGGCACAGGAGATAGCTCTCGCACAGGCTCACGTAGCGGCTTCGGAGGCAGTGTTTGAAGATAAGGAATTTGATCATGACGACGGAACTCCGGTCTTTGAGCTTGAGTTTACAGCCGGGGGCAACAAGTACGAGTACGATGTGCATGCCGTGACCGGCAAGATCATCAAGGCCGAGCACGAAGTGATCAGCACTCCGCAGACTTCACAGGGCGGACAGGTGACAGTGCCTTCCGGCAACACCAACTACGGCAACACCAACTACGACGATAACGGCACGACCAACTACGGCAACAGCAGCTACAGCAAGCCGGCCACCACGCCGAGCACGCCAAGCCAGCCTTCCGGTACGACCAACTACGATAACAACAGCAATTACGGCAACAGCAGCTACGGCAACAGTACCAATTATGACGACGGCGGCAGCAATTACAGCGATGACGACGATGACGACGACGATGACGACGACGATCGCGACGACGACTAAAGCGCAGCCGGCGGAAGACCGCACGCAAGCCGCCCCTATGCGGCATGAAATGAAGCACCAGATCAGTCCGGCGGAGGATCTGGTGCTTTCCCGCAGGCTGCGGCAGCTGTTTGCGCACGACAATTACGCCGGGGAGGACGGAACGTATCTGGTGACGAGCCTGTACTTCGACACTCCCTACGACGATGCTGTCAGAGAAAAGCTGGCCGGCGTGAGCAGGCGGGAAAAATTCCGTCTACGTTATTACGGCGAGGACACTTCTTTTATCAGGCTGGAAAAGAAATTCAAGCACAACGGACTCTGCGGCAAGCGCAGCGCAAGGCTGAGCGCCGCACAGGCGCAGGAGCTGATAGAAGGAGAGTACGATTTTCTGCTTGAGAGCAAGGATCCGCTGCTTGCGGAATTTTACAGCAAACTGCGGGGCAAAGCACTGAGGCCGAAAACGATCGTGCGCTACAGCCGTGAAGCATTTCTCTACGAACCGGGTAACGTGCGGATCACACTTGACCGCAATCTTGCCAGTGGGCTTGGATCTGTGGATTTCCTGCAGCCGGACACCTTTTATATGCGCGCGAGCGAACCGCTGACGATCCTTGAGATAAAGTACGACGCCTTTCTGCCGGAAATCGTGCGCATGGCCGTGCAGGTGCCACACAGGCAGGCGCAGGCCTGCTCAAAGTACGTGATATGCCGCCGCTTTGACTGAAACAGAAGCAGAACAGGAGCACAAGATGACATTTCAGGACATTTTCAAATCCTCATTTATGGAAAATATCGGCAGCGTTTCGGTGCTGGACATGGTAACTGCACTGCTGCTGGCATTCCTGATGGGACTGTTCATTTTTTTTATCTATACGAAAACCTACAGCGGCGTCATGTATTCGGCCAGCTTCGGCGTGACGCTGATCGCGCTTGCGCTGATTACCACGATCCTGATCATGACTGTCGCCAGCAACGTTGTGCTGTCGCTGGGCATGGTCGGCGCGCTTTCGATCGTCCGTTTCCGCACCGCGATCAAAGAGCCGATGGATATTGCCTTTCTCTTCTGGGCTATCGCTGTGGGCATTGTGCTGGCAGCCGGACTGATACCGCTTGCCGTTCTGGGCAGCATTTTCATCGGCCTGGTCCTGCTTGTTTTCGCCCGCAAGAAGACTGTCGACTCGCCGTACATTCTGATAGTGCGCTGCCGTGACAGCCAGACGGAAAAACAGGTGCAGGAATTCATCCGCCCCAACGTCAGACGCCTTAACATCAAGAGCAAAAGCGTCAGCGGCGGTATGGTGGAGCTCAATTATGAAGTGCGCCTGATCAACGACAACAGCGATTTTGTCAACGCGCTTGAGAAGCTTGAAGGCGTTTCGCATGTGGTGCTGGTATCATACAACGGGGATTATATGGGATAGGCCTTGCGGCCAAAGGTGAAGGTGAAGACAATGCTCAGCAGCAGGCACATCGATAAGATCTGCATCGGCGCGGCGCTGCTTGCCGTAATCATCATGCTGATTCTGGCCGGAGGAGAGAACCTCGGCATCCTCAAAGCCAGCGCCAATGCCGGCTATACGTACAGGCTGTTTGATGACAGCTGCGTCCATACGATCGAGCTTGAGCTCGACGACTGGGAAGGCTTTCTGCGCAATGCGGCTGCGGAGGAATACGTCCTCTGCGATGTAACCATAGACGGCGAAGAATTTCGCCAGGTGGGCGTGCGGACAAAGGGCAACAATTCGCTGCAGCTGACCGAAGAATACGGCCTTTCGCGCTACAGCCTCAAGCTCGAGTTTGATCATTTCACAGACGGTGGTAATTACTACGGACTTGACAAATTTTCTCTCGATGCTTCTTTCCAGGACAACAGCTATCTGAAGACATACATGGCCTACGACATGATGTCGTACATGGACGTGCCTGCGCCTTTGTGCAGCTATGTCTGGCTGCAGGTCAACGGACAGGACTGGGGCCTTTTTTTGGCGGTCGAAGAGCCGGAGGAAGCCTTCGCGGTCAGGAATTTCGGCCGCGATCACGGCAAGCTGTATAAGCCTGATTACCGCTCGCTCGACGATGCGAACGACGATATTGCCCTCAAGTACATAGACGACGACCCGGGCAGCTATCCGGGCATCTTTGAAAACGCCAAATTCAAAACCTCTGCCGCCGATGAGCAGCGACTGATCGAAGCGCTGCGGATACTGGCGAGCGGAGAAAATCTCGAGCAGGCCGTAAACTTGGACGAGGTTTTGCGCTATTTTGCCGTGCAGGTGTTTGTGATGAACTGGGACAGCTACCTTGGCTATACTGGGCACAACTATTTCCTCTACGAAGAAAACGGACGCCTCAGTATGCTGCCCTGGGATTATAATCTGGCCTTCGGAACATATGCTTTAGGCATGCCGGAACCGATAAAGGATCCCGGGATAATCATCAACTATCCGATTGATACTCCGGCTGAAGGCTGGGCGATGCTTAACAGGCCGCTTTATCATGTGCTGATGCAAGACGATCGGCACTTTACGCGTTATCACGAATATTTTGACGAATTTGTCGGCGGGTATTTTGAAGAGGGATATTTTGCAGAAAAGCTGCAGAAAACGGCCGCGCTGATCGCGCCGTATGTTGAAAAAGATCCTACTGCTTTCTGCTCTTATCAAGATCACAAAGCGGCGGTGGAAATGTTTGCGAAGATCTGTCTGCTTAGGGCGCAGAGCGTGCGCGCCCAGCTTGAGGGAAAACAGCCTGCAACGCTGAGCGAGCAGGCGGCCGCGATCGAAGCGGGCACTTACAAGGGCGTCGATGTCTCGGGCGTTGATCTGGCCGTGCTGGGTGACTTTGACGATCTTGAAAGTGCCGCGCGATAAAAATGCCAAGCCGTGCGCCGGTTCGCCGTTATCTAGCGGAAAATATCCATCCTGCCGATGCGGTCGAAGGCTTCCGCCAGTTTATCGACGCCCACCGTGCAGGCGATCCTGATATAGCCCTCGCCGCAGTCGCCGAAAGCGCTGCCGGGAAGCGTAAGCACATGCGCTTCCTGCAGGATACGCGAAGAAACCTCGGCCGAGCTCAGGCCGGTTTCCTTGATGTTGAAAAACAGATAAAAGGTGCCCTTGGGGTCAAGCACCGACATGTGCGGGATCTGGTTGATGCGCCGGGCCGCATAGAAGACGCGCGACTTGTACTCTTCGCGCATGGCCGGCTGAATTTCGTGCCGATGCTCAAGCGCATACAGAGCCGCCCGCTGGGAGATCGACGGATAAGTGAAGATCACCTTTTCGCTGATCTGGCGGATGGCGTTGATCAGAAAATCAGGCGCGATGATGTGGCCGATGCGCCAGCCCGTCATCGTATAGTCCTTGGAAAAGCTGTTGATGACGATGGTGCGCTTCCTGGCCCCCTCAACCTGCAGCATCGACATGAAAGGACTGCTGAAAGAATAAAGGCTGTAGATCTCGTCGGAAATGATCACCAGGTCGTATTTCTGCGCCACCGCGAGGATGCGCTGCATTGTTTCCGGCGTAAAACAGCTGCCGGTCGGATTGTTCGGCGAATTGATGACGATGGCCTTGGTGCGCTCCGTGATCAGCGCTTCAAGTCTTTCGACGTTAACCTGAAAATCTTCTTCTTCCAGAGTGTCGAGCACTACAGGCACTCCGTAAGCCAGCTCGATCTGCTGCGGGTACTGCGTGTAATAAGGGGCGTGGATGATGACCTCGTCGCCCGGATCGAGGACGGCTTGCAACGCCAGATTCATGGCCATGCAGGCGCAGGAAACCATGATTTCTTCGTCTGCGACATCGACGCCAAGGTCGTCGCGGTAATATTCCCTGATCGCCCGGCGCAGCTCAGGATCGCCGCGGAAATCCGTATATTTTGTATGGCCGGCCAGGGCGTCATCCATGGCGGCTTTGATGATGCGGCTGTCGGTGATCAGATCGGGATCGCCGAGGCTGAGATTGATGCAGTCGTCAAATTTCCGCGCCAGCTCGTAGGAGCTGCTCATCGCGGTGTGATAATCCTTCCAGAACCTCTTGGCAATATATTTGTGCTTCATACGCTCACCTCTTTTGATTCAACTTGCTTTCATGGTATCACCAATTGCATAAAATAGCAATTTCCTTATTGAAAAAAATAAAGATGATGTTAAAATATTAGAGTATCTAACAAATCAATCCAACAGAAAGGGACCTGTGATTTTATGCCAAAAGTGTTAAGAGCAGTGGGAGCGTGTCTTATAACCTCCACTTTTTTTGGACTCAGCTTTATCTTTATCAAGCTGGTCGTAGATGAAATACCTCTTTTTTCCATGCTGGCCTGGCGAAACGTAATCGCCCTGATCGCCATGACGATCTGCGCGTTTGCCGGCATCCTGAAGATCAACCTCAAGGGCAAGGATCTGAGGCCGCTGCTGGTGCTGAGCCTTTTTCAGCCGATCCTCTATTACATATTTGAAGCCCTGGGCGTCAAGATGACGACGGCTTCAGAGAGCGGCATCATCATCGCCTGTATTCCGATCATGACGATGATCTTCAGCATCATTTTTCTTAAAGATAAACCGACCAAGCTGCAGGCGCTGTTTATGGTGCTGACCGTGGCCGGAGCAGTGATCGTAGCCGGCATCGGCGGGCTCAAGACTTCCAGCAATCTGCTGGGATATTTCATCCTCATCCTCGCGGTTTGCAGCGATTCGGCATATTCCATCACCTCGCAGAAGCTCAAGGATTTTACCAGTGCCGAAAAGACGTATTCCATGTGCGTGACAGGCACGGTTGTATTCACGATCGGCGCGTTTGTTCAGAATGGAATGCAAGGCACGATCAAGGAATTTATCACTCTGCCGTTCACCAACACGGGCTTTCTGATCTGTGTTCTTTACCTGGCGATCGGCTGCAATATCATTGCGTACCTGTGCTCAAATTATGCGATTTCGCTCATAGGTGCGACGAGAAGATCGGCCTTTGCCGCCGTTTCTACCGTGATAACCGTCATCGCCGGCGTGCTTTATCTGCATGAGCCGTTCAGCGGACTGCAGGCGTTTGCGACTGCGCTGATTCTCATCGGTGCTACCGGCGTCAATCTTGCGGTCAAAAAGGAGACCTTATGACTCTCAGAGACTTGGAAATCGGTCAGACGGCCCGCATAACCACTGTGGGCGGGGAAGGTGCGCTGCGGCAGCATTTTCTTGATATGGGCGTGATTCCCGGGGCGGAGGTCACGCTGATCAAGTATGCGCCCATGGGCGATCCCATGGAGCTGCGCATCCACGGCTATGAGCTGACGCTGAGGCTTGATGACGCGGCCAAGATCGGCGTGGCTCTGCTGGATGGCGAAAAAGCATGTCCAAGAGCGGCAAAGCCTGTCCAGAGAAAAGAGCATCCCGGGCTTGGCGAGGGCGGCAGGTACCATGTAAAAAAAGATGAGCATCCGCTGCCGAAGGGCACGACGCTGACCTTTGCCCTGGCCGGCAACCAGAACTGCGGCAAGACGACGCTCTTCAACCAGCTCACCGGCGCCAACCAGCACGTGGGCAATTTTCCCGGCGTGACTGTCGATCAGAAGAGCGGCAGCATCAAAGGCCACGATGAGACGCGGGTGACGGATCTGCCGGGCATCTATTCGCTGTCGCCGTACAGCAGCGAGGAAGTCGTTTCCCGCCGCTTTATCCTGGAAGAAAAGCCAACCGGCATCATCAATATCGTCGATGCGACCAACATAGAGCGCAATCTGTACTTGACCATGCAGCTGATGGAGCTCGACATTCCGATGGTGCTGGCTCTCAATATGATGGACGAGGTGCGAAACAACGGCGGCACCATCCACATCAACGAAATGGAAGAAATGCTCGGCATCCCGGTGGTGCCGATTTCGGCTGCCAGAAACGAGGGTATCGACGAGCTCGTCAGCCACGCCTTGCACATAGCGCAATACCAGGAAAGGCCGGGCCGAACCGACTTCTGCAACAAGGACGAAAACGGCGGCGCGGTTCATCGCTGCCTGCACGGCATCATGCACCTGATCGAAGATCACGCGGCCATGGCCGGCATACCGCTGAGGTTTGCAGCCGGCAAGCTGGTCGAGGGCGACGAGATGGTAGCAGAAGCCCTCAGGCTTTCTGACAATGAAAAGGAAATGATCGAGCACATCATATCGCAGATGGAGCAGGAAAGGGGCCTGGACCGGGCCGCCGCCATCGCCGATATGAGGTTTTCGTTTATCGAAAGGCTGGCGGCGGCCACCGTGGTCAAGCCGCACGAGAGCAAGGAGCACGAACGCAGCCGCAAGCTGGACAAAGTTTTTACTGGCAAGTATACGGCTATCCCGGTCTTCATCGCCATCATGGGGCTCGTGTTCTGGCTGACCTTCAACGTAGTGGGAGCCTGGCTGCAGGGCTTGCTCGAAGCGGGGATTGATGGACTGGCCTCGCTTACCGACAGACTGCTTGCGGAAGCAGGCGTCAATCAGGTGCTGCACTCGCTGATCATCGACGGCATCTTTGCTGGCGTCGGCAGCGTGCTCAGCTTTATCCCGCTGATCGTGATCCTCTTCTTTTTCCTTTCCCTGCTGGAGGACAGCGGCTATATGGCCAGAGTGGCCTTCGTGATGGATAAGCTGCTGCGTAAGATCGGCCTTTCCGGCCGTAGTATCGTGCCGATGCTGATCGGTTTCGGCTGCACCGTGCCGGCCGTGATGTCAAGCCGCACGCTGCCATCGGAGCGCGACCGCAAGATGACGATCATGCTCACGCCGTTCATGAGTTGCACGGCCAAGCTGCCGATTTACGGTTTCTTTACGGCGGTGTTCTTTCCGGGCCACGGGGCCGTCGTCATGATCGCGCTCTACTTGCTGGGAATACTGGTGGGCATACTCTGCGCCTTGCTTTTCAAAAATACGCTCTTTAAGGGTGAGGCCGTGCCGTTCGTCATGGAGCTGCCTAATTACAGGCTGCCGGGCGCTAAAAACGTGGGACACCTGTTGTGGGATAAGGCCAAAGACTTTTTGCAGCGGGCCTTTACCGTGATTTTCATCGCTTCGATCGTGATCTGGTTCCTCAACAGCTTCGACTTTGGCCTCAATGTGGTTTCAGACTCAAAAAACAGCATGCTGGCGGTCATCGCCGGGTTTATCGCCCCGATCTTCGTGCCGCTGGGCTTCGGCAGCTGGCGCATTTCGACGGCTCTCATCGCCGGCTTTATGGCCAAGGAAAGCGTGGTTTCCACGCTGACGGTGCTATTCGGCGGCACGGAAAGCCTGCTGGCAACCCTGACGCCGCTTTCGGCGGCTTCGCTTCTGGTCTTCTGCCTGCTCTATACGCCTTGCGTGGCGGCCGTCGCTTCAGTGAAGCGCGAGCTGGGCGGCAAATGGGCGCTCGGCGTCGTGGTCTGGCAGTGCGCGGTCGCCTGGCTCTGTGCGCTGCTTGTGAGAATAGCGGGGCTGGCGCTCGGCATGGCATAGCGGTATTGCATGGCGTTATCGGCCAAACGTAAAACTCAGAATGTAATAGAAAACGACCTGGCTCATACATTTGACGGTTTTTCGGTTAAAATGTATGAGCCTTTTCTTTATCTTTACGGGGCCGGATGAAAAGCGGCAAAACCTCGCTGATTGCAGGGGCTGGCGCAAGAAGATGCAAAAATATGCACGCTGTGTATACATTATCCACTGCGCGCACACAGTAAAACGTCAATGCAACACCGCGATAAAGCGATAAAACAACGCGGCCCTTTTCGTCAATAAAATGTAAAAATTGCTGCTATTTCAAGGGGTTGAGAACAAAAAAGATTAGCTTTTGCCGCGAAAATCAGGTATAATTGTATGTAAGAAAAAACAAGAGCCCGTTTGCATAATTATACATGTGAGCGGCGCCGCACCGGGCGATTTGCCTGAAACGGCGAGAAACGGAGTGTGTATTATGTCAATATTTATTAACGGAAAGGACCTGACCATCGAAGAAGTCATCCGCGTCTGCCGCGAAGGTGAGGAAGTCAGGCTTACAGAAGAGGCCAAGGCCAACGTAAACAAGGCAAGGGCCTATATCGAACGCAAGCTCGAAGAAAATGCCGTGATCTACGGACTGACGACGGGCTTCGGCAAGTTTTCAAACATCCGCATTTCCAACGAGGAAACGGCCGAGCTGCAGCGCAACCTTATAATGAGCCACACCTGCGCCATGGGAGAGCCTTATCCGACTCACGTTGTCAGGGCGGCCATGCTGCTGCGCTGCAACGCTCTGGCGAGAGGAAACTCGGGCATCAGACTGCAGACCCTAAATACCCTCATTGATATGATAAATAAAGGCGTCCATCCGCTGATCCCGCAGAAAGGTTCTCTTGGAGCTTCCGGGGATCTGGCGCCGCTTTCTCACATAGCCCTTGCCCTGATCGGAGAGGGTAAAGCAGAATACAGAGGCGAGATCACAGACGCGGCTCTTGCCATGAAACAGGCTGGCATTAAGCCGGTGGAACTGGCGGCAAAAGAGGGGCTTGCCCTCAATAACGGGACTCAGATGATGACAGCGGTAGGGCTTAACGTGCTCTGGGACGCCATGAGCCTGCAAAAGACCGCGGATATAGCCTGCGCCATGACGGGGGAGGCGCTTCACGCCATCAAGAAAGCCTATGATCACAAGATACACGACCTTCGCGGTCATCAGGGACAAAAGGACGCCGCCTGTAATCTGCTCGCCCTGCTTGAGGGCTCCGGCAACGCTTTGCCTCTGCAGGATTCAAAGGTGCAGGATCCGTACACCCTCCGCTGCGCCCCGCAGATTCACGGCGCCACGAGAGACGCGATCAGATACGCTTATGACATGATAAGCAGAGAGATTAACGCCGTGACCGACAATCCGCTCGTTTTTCCGGACGAGGACGAGGTAATAAGCGGCGGTAATTTCCACGGACAGCCTATGGCGCTGACCTTTGACTTTTTAAAGATCGCTGTTTCCGAGCTTGCCGACGTATCGGAGCGCAGGACGGAAAGACTGGTAAATCCGGCTCTTTCCGAGGGGCTTCCGGCTTTCCTCACCAAATACGGCGGAGTATGCTCGGGCTTTATGATAGCTCAGTATTCGGCGGCTTCTATGGTTTCGGAGAGCAAGGTATATGACCATCCGGCTTCGGTCGACTCCATACCTTCCTCGGCAAATCAGGAAGACCACGTTTCCATGGGAACCACTTCCGCCAGGACTGCCGCCATGGTGCTTGACAATTCTCAGAAAGTGATAGCCATCGAGATCGCCGCGGCGGCTCAGGCCATATGGCTCAGGCAGGAAATGGGCGAAGGCGGGATAGATAAGCTGGCTCCCGCCACAAGAGCGGTCTATGACCACATAAGGACAAAGGCCGATCCTGTGGAAAGAGATATAATAATGTACGATTATCTGAAGCTGTTTGACGAGATGATCAAGAGCGGAGAACTGGTAGAGGCGGCGGAAAAAGTTGTACCGCTGCTGTAAGGCGCCGCGTCTTTGTATCGCGCGGTATGTTTTTCGCGCCACGCCGTTAAAACCGCTTTCAAAGGAGGAATAGATATGATCGATAACAAAACCGTAAACGGAGCAATGACAATAAAGCTCGATAACGAATACCC
>CALWNX010000048.1 GCA_944382925.1 uncultured Clostridia bacterium
GCCATGGCGATCATATCGTCAAGCAGCTTCTGGCTCGGATGGTACATGACGGTTTCCATGCAGGCGCCCGGCACCTGCACCATTTTCAGCTCAAAAGGATAAGAAGCCGGATTGGTGCTGTTGCCCGGCAGGTTTTCCAGGTTGAGCAGCGCTTCAGGCACCTTGCCGCCTTCCCATCTGAGTATGCAGATTTTTGGTTTCTTTTCCATAGTCGATTCTCCTTGTCTACGCGTATCTCCAAAAAACAGAGAAAGATTTTGCTGATAATCATAATTTACACTCTTTAAATGCATTTGTCAATCGGCTTCATATGTCACCCTGTACGTCGTCGATCGCTGCCGCCCCGTAAAAACCGCTTCTCTGACCGTCTGCCCCTCCTGCCGATAAAAATCCGTGGACCAGCTGGCGTTTTCCAGGCGGTAAAGCTCCGGGTCAAGACCCAGATAAGAAAGCAGCTCCGTCTGGTACCGTTCAAAATCAAGAGCCTGCGCCGCCGGGATCAGCTGACCCGCGAACTCGTAATAGAGGCTGTCCTCATCGCCATAAAATCTGCCCGTGATGGAAAATGGCACCTCGTAGGCAGCCGACACACTTTTCTCAGTCTTGCTGCGGCTGCCGGCAAAGACCTGCCCTCCGGCTGTAAATTCGATTGTCTCCGGTATTGACGGCTCGCTCACGAAATCTCTGTAGATCCGCGTGCAGACTGCCTGCGGCTCCGCCGCCTGCGCC
This sequence comes from uncultured Clostridia bacterium, assembly GCA_944382925.1. Classification (GTDB taxonomy): domain Bacteria; phylum Bacillota; class Clostridia; order Peptostreptococcales; family Anaerovoracaceae; genus Fimisoma. The sequence continues at coordinate 730 of CALWNX010000048.1, forward strand.
GCTGCCGTCATCATCAGTCCCAGCGCCGTTACGCAGGCAAAAATGCCTGCCAGCTTTATTTTCCTTCTCATCTTTCGTGCTCCTTTCTACTTTTCATCCCTGTTTATACCTATTCATCCCTGTTTATCCCTGTGTTTTGGCTCTCTGACAGCGACGAAGGTCAGCGCCGCCCAGACCGCCAGAGCAGCCGCTGCCAGTGCTTTCATACAGCCCAGCCGGCCTGCCTGGTCGTCTGTCTCAGGCGGCAAAAACACCACGCTGCCGGAACGTCCGGCCTGATGCATAAACTCTGCGTAACCGATCTTCGGCTCATTGACAGCCTCTATCTCTACGAGTGCTCCTTCTGTATCTATCCTGACAGAAAAGACCTCTGCCGAAGGCAGGTAACCGGCCGGTGCAGAAAGCTCCCGTACCAGCCAGTCGCCATACGGAACATTTTCGAAGGCAAAGCTTCCGTTCTCGTCACTGGTAGCAGTCAAGATCGCATCCTCCACAGCAAAAGCTTCTTCTCCGGCGGCAAAGAGGCCAAAGCTCGCCCCTGCTAATTTTTTGCCGCCATCGCCCGTCTTATGCCCGACTATGCGCCCTCTGATCAGCTCGTTGTCGATAGCCCTGCCCTCGTTAAGCACAAACTCGCAGACGGCCGCAGCTTCCTGCTCCTGATAAACAAAGTCCAGCGGATAGCGTTTCCCGTCCAGAAGGTAGTGTTCGTCTGTGCCAAGCTCCTGCGCATAGTAACGTCCCGGCGGTATGTCCACCTTGAATTCGCCGTAGTAGCCCTGCTCCGTCATTTCCACACCGCTGACGGCCAGCAGCCCGCCGGCCGGCAAAACGCTGCCGTCTTCAGCCGCAATTTCCTCAGCCGCAAAGAGCCCAAAGCGAATATCACGGCAGGCCTCTTCAGCGGTCAGACCAAAGCTCGCGTCCTCTTCGATGCTTTTGGTAAAGGTAATGCGCGCCTTCTGCCTTTCATTTGTCAGGGCGACATCTGCCTCTGCCAAAGCAGCCTCCTGCCCGGCATATTTGAGCTCTACCACCTGGGGCTCGCTTCCGCACACATGACCGTAGCCGCTTTCGATTTCTATAAGCTCATACTTGCCCAGAAACAGCAGACCGGAGAGCGCATACCCGTCCTCGCCTGTTTCCAGCACCTCCATAAGCTCACCCTTTCGTGCCCGCAGCGTACCCTCCGGCGTGACGATATCCTCTGCGGCCCGCAGCTCAAACTTGGCTCCCGCAAGCGGCGCGGCAGCAAAGACCGGGGTATAGGTGCCGTCTGCATTTTCTCTGAAGCTTTGCAGCCTCTCTCCTTCCTTAAAAATTCTTATCCTGCCCTGCTGCGGCTCGTCGAATACCGTGAGCACGAGCGTATCGCTGCTGCCGTCGACAGTAAAATCAAGAGGCTCGGAAAGTCCGTAAGCAAACGGTGCCCGCTTTTCTGTCAGGCGGTACTGGCCATAATACAGCGGAAAAGGCAATTCCAGACTGCCCTCCTCGTCCGTCACAAAGCAGCCGTCAGCAGGCCCTACCAGCTGCTTTCCCGAAGCAAGCTCAGTCAGGACAAAGGCCGTTCCCGCCAGTGGGATCGTCTTGCCGGTAGTGGCATCTTTTTTGATTACCTGCACTTTAGCTTTAATCCTCTCAATATTAAAACGCAGCTCCATACCGATAGGCTCCACTGAACCGTAGGTGGCAAGATCCTGCGATTTCTCGTGCGTATATAAATAAGAGGCCGGCGCGGTGCTCTCATATTTGTGACAGCCGGCTGCGATGAGCTCGGCGCTTGTCATCGTCACCTCTGTAGCCCGGCAGTCTGCAGCGAGCATGACGGTAAGCTTGTTCTCGCCCTTCCTGTGCGCGACGCTCACACCGTCCTTCACATAGTTAAAGGTGCTGTAGTCAGCCAGCACGCCGGCTGTATCGACGATTTCCGTCTGCGTACCGGCTTTGACCGCAAGCGGTTCAGCGGCGACCGTAAAATCGAACGAGGGCCTGTGGTCCCATTTAGCCAGCTTGGCATCGAGATCCTTTTTCCAGCGTTCGTACTCGCTGTTTCGTGCGGCGGAAACATATCTGACTGTCGCGTTGCCGGAGGCCGGCACGTCCGGCAGGGTATGCCAGAGATACATCTGCGTAAAGGCATAATCTCTGTCCGTTTTGCTGTCGCTGCCATACCAGCCCAAATAGGCGATCTTGTTCTGCAGGCTGTCTTTTGCCGAAATCTTCTCCGCCTCATATTCCAGCTTCGCCTCCCCGCCGCCGGGATCAAAGCCGAGGATGCGATAGCCCGACTGGATGCAGAAGGCCACCCTGCCATTGACCGACAGCTTCTCCGTCGTATTGGTAAAGGTCTGCCCCGAAGCCGACCCCACATACGTCTTGTCAAAGCCCTGCAGTGAATAACCGCTGATATCAATCTCCTGCCGCGCCGCAAAAGCCAAAGACGGCAGACAGACCGCCATCATCAGCAGTACGACAAGCATTCTCTTAACCTTACCTTTCATTTTTACTTCTTTCTCCCCCTTTTGCATTTTATTTTAGTTATAAAAAAATCGGGTCAGGGGAACATCCGCAGATATCCCCGGCCCGAACCGCCGGCTAGTCGAAATCATGGTTATAGGACAAAACGCGTTTGTGCTGACAGCGTGCTGGCTTCCCTCTTTTTAATCAAAACCAGCGCCTCAAGGGAATAGCGGACAAGCTTTTTTTCTCGTCGCCTTGATTTTGCGGGTGCGGCGAAAAGAGCGGGCAAAAAATTGTTCTTTCGATGTTGCTATGAGGCACTTTGAGAAAAAACCTGGCAGAAGCCAGACTGCTGTCGGCGAGTTTATCATGGAAAAAAATGAAAAAAAGCGTTTTCGGCGCTTTTTTTCTGCGCAGATTAGCAAACTGCCGCGGCTCGGACGTTCGTTCTTTTCTTTAAAAGCGCATTATGCAAGAGCCAAGAAAAAAACCTTGTCCTCCTTTACAACTCTTTTGTCCTATAACCCTCCTATAACCCTATAATCCCAAAAACGCAAAAGAGCGTTGATGCTTCAACGCTCTTTTGATTCTTTGTGGAGGCGACACCCAGATTTGAACTGGGGAATAAAGGTTTTGCAGACCTCTGCCTTACCACTTGGCTATGTCGCCGCGTCAGGCCCGCGCGGGCCTAACTTATGAATTGGCTAGGGTAGCAGGATTCGAACCTGCGGATGACGGAATCAGAATCCGTTGCCTTACCACTTGGCGATACCCCAACGGCTCAAATGGGGTGGGTAGTGGGATTCGAACCCACGCATACAGGAGCCACAATCCTGTGTCTTAACCGCTTGACGATACCCACCATATCTTATCGGTAAATAGAATATGGCTCAAAATTGGCGACCTGGAACGGGCTCGAACCGTCGACCTCCAGCGTGACAGGCTGGCATTCTAACCAACTGAACTACCAGGCCGCAAATGGTGGGCGCTATAGGGCTCGAACCTATGACCCTCTGCTTG
>CALWNX010000049.1 GCA_944382925.1 uncultured Clostridia bacterium
ACCATCGATCATCTGGAAAAAACCAAGAAAGCGCTGCTTTCTTCGGAAGACAATCTGCGCCTTGCCAACAACAAGGCCGAGGATCTGACGATCAAGAAGCTCACGCGCAAGAACCCGACCATGGCCAAAAAATTTGAGGAACTGAAATAGTTTGTGCTGTGGATAAGCTCAGAGCAGAGATATCCATGCTGATCTACCAGCGGGATGAACTGGCTCTTGTCGAGTGTAAAAATCTTGAGATGGAATACATGCTCGCCCTGGGCGATCTTGAATACAAGGCCTATGAATTAAACTGTTTGGTTCTGCGGCTAAAACGCAAGACGGAATTGATAAGAGCCCGAAAAAACCGGCAGGAAAAGATCATCCTTTCCGACATCGAATCAGCTCTCGACGAGGAATTCGCCGACTATCAGGCCCGGCTCGAAGAGCAGATAAACAGGATGAACGCCGCCATTGAACGCGATAAATGTCCGAGCCTTTCCGAAGAAGCTTTCGGGGAACTGAAAAAGCTTTATCACGCGGTTGTCAAAGCGCTGCATCCCGATCTGAACCCCGGAACCGGGCCGGAAAAACTCGAACTTTTTTATAACGCGGTCCGCGCCTACGAAAACGGCGATCTAAACGCCATGCGTCTTATCAGCGCCATGGTCTGCGAGCCCGAAGCTACTCTGCAGACAGAGGACGGTCTAACCGCGCTGAAGAAGGAACGAGAAAGGCTTTGCAGAAATGGGGAACTTGCCATGCCCAGACCCTTTGAGCGGGAAATATTTCTATTTGACACCTACGTTGCCGGAACGACCCATGTGACGGGCATTGAGGACATGGCGCCGTATCTTGCGGAGGGCGACCGGCTGGAGTTTTTCCGGGAGCCGGACAACCCTTACGATCCGCAGGCTATCGTCGTCAAAAACGCGGACGGGGTCAAGATCGGCTATGTTCCAAAATCCGACAACGCCGTGTTTTCACGGCTGATGGACGCCGGAAAGCTGCTTTTCGGCAAAATCACCTCAAAAGAAATGAAAGGCAAGTGGCTGAAGCTGGAGATGGGGATATATTTGAAGGATTAGGCAAATTTACCTAAAATGCATCCCAACTTCCCCCCCCATTCAACTCTCCCGTCAATGACAAATCCCCCTCGCCGCGGTATCATATATCTTGTCAAACGAAACGCAGCGCGTAAGTTACCGCTCCTTGCAGCAATCAAAGGGGGAATAAGATATGAAGATGACGTCCGCATACGCAAGCAAAGTTCTGAGAAAGCTCAACGAAGATAAAGAGTTCTGGCGCGGCAAAGAAGAGGAAGGCTGCCTTTACGTGGCGGCCCTCGACGAGCAGCCGGTCGTGCCGGAATACGACTACCGGCAGGTATCGGAGACGATTCGTCAAATCGACGAAAAGATCGTCAGAATCAAGCACGCAATCAATCTCGCCAATCTCACAAGCACCGTGCGCGTAGAATTTGAATACGAGGATACGCAGCACGTGGAAAAAGAGATGACTGTCGACCAGCTTCTCATCCGCATGGCGCAGCTGAGCCGCCGCAAGATTTTTCTGGACGGCCTCAGAAAGCGCGACCCGAAGGTGAGGATAAACTCCGGTCTCTACGCTTCCCGCAAGACCACGCCGGAGTACCAGTATATCAACTACGACCTGGCCGAAGTCAAAGAAGACTACGACCGCATCGACAGGGAACTGGCCGCCATGCAGATCGCCCTCGACAGGTATAACCAGACACATGAATTTGCAGTAGAAATATGATCGCGCTAACCGTGCAGCCGGGCGAAAACATATTTATTTTGGTATGATTATTCGCAAGGTTCAGAGTTGACGTTTTCCGTTATTCCGTTATTCTTTTATTAAAAAGAGTTCAGCGTTAAAAAGAGTGGGAAATTACATCTGGCTCGGTCATGCAGAAAACTTGGTCAAGCGGACGGCGCCATCAGAGCGCGGGTCCGCGCGACCCGCCTGCGCGGAAGTTCGGTTTCAGGCGCGGCAAATGGCGTGGCAAATGGCGCGGCAAGATATTTCTTAGCTTTCACCGCTATTTGAATAAAAACAATTCCCCAAGTTGAATTTTGCAGAAAAATTCACCTCTAAGGAGGAAAACTGACCCCTTGCAAGTTGACAGTCATCACTTTTCATGATTGTTGCTCGTAGTGCGTTGACAAACAAAGAGAAAAAAGCTTAAAAAAGCTTCTTTGAGGGAGGCAAGAAAATATTTTCATCTTGGCACAAGGTGCTTTGTGAAGATCGCGGAGAAAATTTTTGCAAAAATCAACTTGGCGGGCAGGTTATTTTGATTTAGTTGAGAAATGAAACTTCGGCGAGCCGCGGGCAAGTCTTTACAGAAAACGCTTGCCAGACGGCTGCAGATGTGATATTCTGAAATACCCGGCAGCCAGGCTGCCGCAATTCAAAGAGAACAGGAGGCAGCGATGGAACACAGAACAGAATACGATCTCAAAGCCATTGGCCGTAACCTTAAGCACCTGCGCGAAAGCAGGCATCTGACGGTAGAGCAGGTCAGAGAATACCTCTGCCTGGGATCTGTACAGGCTGTCTACAAGTACGAGTCCGGAACGGGATACCCGCAGGCGGATACGCTGCTTGCGCTGATGGAGCTTTATGGGGCGGGCGTCGATGACATAGTGAGAGGACATGAAGAGGAGCAAGGCTCCTCTTTTGGCATATTTGACATATATGGTATAATAATGCCCAGGAGGAAGGTGCCATGCTGGGAGCGATTATCGGCGATATAGCCGGTTCACGGTTTGAGTTCAACAATTATAAAAGCAAGAATTTTGCCCTCTTCGGCGGCGACGGGCTGGCCGGGGGCAAGGTGTGTTTTACAGATGACACGGTGATGACGGTCGCCGTGGCCGCTGCTTTGCTGGCGACGCGAATGGAGGCGCGAGAGGCGACGCGAATGGAGACGCGAGAGGAGACGCGAATGGCGACGCGAGCGCCGAGAAAAGACGCAGGAGCAGCAGAAAGCGCGGAAAGCGGGAAAAGCGAAGAAAACTTCAAGCACATCCTCACCGGCAGCATGCACTATTACGGCGCGCGCTATCCTCACGCCGGTTACGGCGGACGCTTCGGCTACTGGCTTGAGAGCAGGTCGCGGCAGCCCTATAATAGCTTCGGCAACGGCGCGGCGATGAGAGTTTCTCCCGCTGCCTGGGTCGCGAACAGCCTGAAAGAAAGCGAGCGCCTGGCTGCGCTGACGGCGGTGGTGACGCATGACCATCCCGAAGGCATCAAAGGCGCGCAGGCGACTGCGGCTGCGATCTGGCTGGCCAGAAACGGAAGCACCAAGCAGCAGATCAGAGAATACATCGAAGAAAGATACTATCCGCGCAGTCTCAAGCGCACGCTGGCAGGAATCCGCCCGGGCTATACTTTTGACGAAACCTGTCAGGGCACGGTGCCGGAGGCGATCATTTCCTTCCTCGAAAGTGAAAATTTTGAGGACGCTATTCGCTGCGCCGTTTCGCTCGGCGGAGACAGTGACACGCTGGCAGCCATCACCGGCAGCATTGCCGAGGCCTTTTACGGCATACCCGAAGAAACCGCCAGCCAGGCGCTGGCGCTGCTGGACGAAGAGCTTTACGACGTCACCAGCACATTTTACCGGGAGTTCTGCGGCGACAGACAGGCGACAGACAAAAGACAGATAAGCGACAGATAAAAGACAGAATGAAAAAACTGCTTGAATTTACAAAAGAACATATCAAAATTATCGCCATTTCCTTGCTGACTGTGACGCTGGTGGTCGGCGGCCTGACGCTCATGCGCGACCAGCAGCAGGAACGCAATGCCGAGCTGCTCAAACAGCTGGTGCCAGACGGAAGACTGGTATACGGCGCGGACGACAGCGCCCCGCCGGTGCGATTCGTAGACGAAGACGGCGTATATAAGGGGGTCGTTGTCGATTACATGAACCTTCTTTCGCTGGAGCTTGGAATCGAGATCCAGGCCGTTCCCTACGAATGGGAAGAGGGGCTTGAGGCTCTGAAAAAAGGCGAGACCGACCTCTGCGACATGTTTGCCAGCGAAGAACGCAGCAAGGATTACGTCTTTACTGATTCCATATATACGCTCCGGGTGGTAGTAGCAGTCAGGGCAGGCGAGGACTATCAGCTTGAGGATATCGACAGGCTGACGATCGCCACGCAAAAGGGAGATTACGCCAACGAATTCCTGCGGGAAAACTATCCGAACGCACAGCAGGTGTTTGTCCACGATGTAGGAGAAGGACTGAAGCTGCTGCTTGCCGGGCAGGTGGACGCCATAATCGGCGATGAGCCTGTCGCCCTGTACTATATTGACGATTTAGGCTGCGAGGCCGAGATACAGATTCTGGAACCGACGGCGTATGAGGCTCCGGTGGTGCTGGCGATGCCCAAAAAGAATCAGCACCTGATCCCGATTATAAACGATGCGATTCAGGCGATTGAAGAAAAGGGGCAGCTGGAAAAAATCCAGCAGAAATGGTTCGGAATTTCTACTCCGCTGATTATCAACAAGAGTAATGCGCATAATATCAGGATTGCAGCTATCGCCCTGCTGATAATTTTTCTGGTGGCAGCCTTCGGCTATGTCAACGGCAAAACTCTGAAAAAACAGGTTGTACGCCGTACACACGAGCTTGAGGTACGAAAAAATGAGCTGCAGCTGGTAATGGATAAGATACCTGAGGGCCTGGCGCTGGTCAACTGTGAGCGACAGGTTATCAGCAGCAATTATAAGCTTTTCCGTGCAAAGGCAGAGAAAAACGGAGAAGGAATTTGTGCCTGCAGCGCGCTGCTGGGTGATTTCTGCGGACGTGAAAAATGCCTGAGCGAGGAGGAGTGCCTGGTCAGCTGCTGTCTGCGCGAGGGGCGCGAGCTGCTTCGCAAGGAAGAACAGGGAAACCAGGTTTATGAGCTGCGCGGAGTCCCGGCCGATCTGGGCAGCGATGAAGAAGGTGGACGCGAAAATAAGGCTGTGCTTGTCGTAGTACGCGATATTACCATGGATGAGGCCAACAGCCGCCAGCTGCTGCTTTCGTCTAAGATGGCCGCCATCGGTCAGCTTGCCGCCGGCATGGCACATCAGATCCGCAACCCGCTGGGAATAATCCGCAACCAGAGCTACATACTGCGCAAGAACGGCGGCGATTCGCCGCAAACCTCGCGTTCGCTCAACTATATAGACGATAGCGTCAAAAGAGCCAGCGATATCATCGACAATGTGATGAACTTCTGGCGCATCTCCCGAGATGAAATCAGGAAAATAAGGCTGCACGATTTTTTGCAATCAGTGCTGCTGCTGCAGGCGGAGGGAATCGCGAAAAAGAAACTGAAAACAGTCATCAACTGCTCTGATGAGCTGGTGTTTGAGGCAGATGAAGAGGCGCTTAAGCACATACTGCACAACCTGGTTGCCAACAGCATTGATGCCATGGAGCAGGGCGGAACGCTCACGCTTGAGGGGGCTCTCAAAGACAAGAAAGCCGGCCGCGTTCTGATACGCTGCCGTGACACGGGCTGTGGAATATCCGCAGAAAATATGCAAAATCTCTTCAACCCGTTCTTTACCACCAAAGAACCGGGCAAGGGTACGGGACTGGGACTCTTTATCGTTTATTCCGAAGTGCAAAGGATCGGCGGGCGTCTTGATGTCAAGAGCAAAGAAGGCAGGGGTACTGAATTTACGGTCGATATTCCTGTAGGATAGGAGCAAGCCATGGAGAAATACACGAAGATACTGGTCGTCGATGACGAAAACGACAGCCGCGACACCTTTCAGATGCTGCTGGAAAGTCAGGGCTACCGCGTCAGCACGGCAGCCTCCGCCTCTGAGGCGGAAAAAATGATCGAAGAAGAGCTCTACCATGTGATCCTGACCGATATCATGATGCCGGGCGAGGACGGAATCACCCTGCTTAAGAAGCTGAAAGAAAAAAATCCGGACCTGGGCGAGGTGATCATGATTACCGGCTACGGCAGCGTAGAAACAGCGGTAGAAGCGATGCGGCTGGGAGCCTTTGGCTATTTTATCAAAAGCCACGATCCTGAGGAGCTGCTTTTGGAGATACAGAAGGCAGCTGAAAAATGGGACAACCGCAATGTACGTACCCTTAAGGACATGTCCGCCAGCGAGGCTCTGTATACCAGCAAGAATCCGCGCATGCAGGAGGTCTGGCATCTGGCGGAAGCGGTAGCTGATTCAAACGCCAATGTACTCATTACAGGAGAATCGGGTACGGGCAAGGAAATCATCGCCCGCCTGATACACAGGCTGAGCCCGCGTGCAGAAAAGCCTTTTATCGCGATCAACTGCTCGCAGTATCCGCGCGAATTGATTGAGTCAGAGCTCTTCGGGCATGAAAAAGGAGCTTTTACCGGCGCGGTCACCCGCCACGCCGGTAAGCTTGAGCAGGCGGCCGGCGGCACGGTGTTTCTGGATGAGATCGGCGACATGTCGGCAGAAATACAGGTTAAGCTGCTGCGCGTGCTTGAGACGCGCGAGGTAGAGCGGCTGGGAGGAGGCAAGCCGCTGGCGGTAGACTTTCGCCTCATCACGGCGACAAATAAGGATCTGGAAGCGGATATTCGTCAGGGGAGCTTTCGGCAGGATTTTTTCTACCGTATCAATACAATAGAAATCAATATTCCACCTTTGCGCGAGCGCCGCGAGGATCTGCCGGAGCTGATAGATTTCTTCGCCGCCAGATATGCCAGCGAAACCGGCAAGGCTATCTGCGGCATAGATCCTGCGACCAGAAAATTCCTTCTGGAACACGACTACGTAGGAAATGTACGCGAGCTTAAAAATATCATCGAACGCATGGCGATCCTTTCGGGGCCGGATGGCATCCTCACGCTGGACGCCTGGTATCCGCAGGAGAAAAAAGCAATTTCTGCCGGCGAGGCAGAAAGCATGACCTACCGCCAGGCCAAGCAGCGCTTTGAACGCGAATATCTCAGCGACGCGCTGGCCGCACACGAGGGAAATATCACACGCACGGCTCAGGACATCGGCATGAGCAGGAGGCAGCTTTTTAACAAAATCAGCGAGCTTGGGCTCAGCGCGGAGACGGACAAGCAGAGCTCCGCAGATGATAAATGAACGCCTGCTTGGTGGAAAGGCGATGGGCACATGCCAGGCAATTTATTTCCATGTGGAAATAAATTGCCTGGCATTTTTGCACGCCCGGGGAAGGAGGCTGCGCTTGCATACCTCGCCGACTTTCGACAGAATGGCTGAATTTGTGGCAGGCACTCTTCTGATAGCGCTTCGGCATGTTTGGTACGAAATTTGCTTTAATAGATTTTGTCATTATAAATCGCAGCAGGTCAGCAGCTGCTGCATGTCAAGATTGGAGGTAAGACAATGGAAACAAAAAAGAAGCTGGAATTTTACGGCGGGACCTGGGTTTCGTTCCTGCCATTCATCATCTTTATCGCCATGATTATCGTCACCACCTTTATGTGGAGATCGATATCAGACGGAGCCCTCTGGGTGCCGGCTTTCACTGCGATCATCATTCCGTTCTTTCTCGCTAAGGACAAGAGGCATTATGCCAATGCCGTAATCGACGGTATGGCCAGCCGTGAAGCCATCATCCCGGTAGTATGCTGGATTTTTGCCGGCGTGTTCTCGCGTATTCTGCGTGACTCCGGCCTGGCCAGCGGAATAGCCGGCGTGGCTGCCAGCGTGGGCGTAGGTCCTACCGCTTTTGCAGTTATCACCTTTATCGGTTCGGCCGTATTCGCCACGGCTTCCGGTACCGGCTTCGGCACGATCGCTGCCGGCATGGGCGTGCTTTATCCGGCCGGCGTAGCACTGGGTGCAGATCCGGCGCTGCTGGCAGGAGCCGTTATCTCCGGCGGAGCTTTCGGAGACAACCTGGCGCCTGTATCCGATACCACTATCTGCTCTGCCACTTCTCAGGGCGTAGACGTTCCGGGCGTTGTAAGATCCAGAGTTAAGTATGCCGCTGCCGCAGGCATCATGACTATCATCTGCATCATCGTTTACGGAACCATGCATCACGGAGAGGTCAGCCAGGAAGTGCTCAATTATGAGTTTGACCCGATGACCCTGATGATGCTGATCCCGGTAGTGATTACAGTGGTTATCGCCATCAAGACAGGAGATATCATCATCGCTACTACCTTTGGTACGGTGCTGGGCATCATCACTGCCTGCCTGTGCGGCCTGTTCGACTTTGTACATATCGATTCAGACTCGACCACTCCGGCGGTGCTGGCCGTTCACGGCGACGCTGATGCGCTTGAGCGCGTAGTTGACGGCGTACTTTATACAGGTATCAGCGGCATGCTGCAGGTATGTATCCTCGCGCTGCTGCTCTTCGGCTCGATCAGCGTAATGCGTGAGGGTCAGGGAGATATCCTGCTGCTCGAAAAGCTTGGCAAGATCGCCAGAGGACCGAAGTCTGCTGAAGGTACGATCTCCGTAATGATCATCGTTCTTTCTGCAATCATGGGTCTGAACGCTCCGGCCATTCTTACCGTCGGCGCTTCATTTGCCAAGCCGCTCTCCAAGAAGTACGGCATCAGCCCTTACAGAGCAGCAAACCTCATGGACGCGCAGTCCAACACGCTGGTATACTGTCTGCCTTGGACTCCGGCCGTCGTATATGCGCTGGGCTTTGCCGCCGACAGCAATGCGCCGCTGGCAGCGCTTGATATCCTGCCATGCGTATTCTACTCCTTCTGCATGCTGATAGTTATGACGGTCAGCATCTTCACCGGCACCGGCAGATACGACCTGATGGACAAGCTGCCGCCTGAGGTACGCAAGGAGTATGCAGGCTGGGAAGACAAATAAATCTGACCACTTTGTTCAAACATAATCGAAAGGAGACTTTGCAATGAAAACTGCCAAAAAAGGTGATTGGGTGCAGATCGAAGAGATCGTGCTTCCGGCCGGGCACAGAGCGCCGCAGGTTCCAGAGGACACCCAAAAATGCGACCTTAAGCTCTGGGTAAAAGGCGTTCTGCAGGCAGACGCCGAGCTCGGTGACGAGGTGGAAATCAAAACCGTGACCGGCAGAACGGCAAAAGGCACGCTCTGTGAGATCAATCCAAGATATGTCCACGATTACGGCAACTTCCAGCCGGAGCTTCTGCAGGTAGAACTGCAGCTGAAGGAAATACTGTTTGGAGGTGACGAATAATGGCATTAGATAAGTCTTACGAAGCGATCAACTCCCGCAAGCACGATATCATCAAGAACGCCATGCGTATTGATTACGATGAGTTTGAATACGAAGGCATCGGCTTCGATTACGAGGGCATGATGAAAAAGGTTGGCTACTCCATGGATGAGATGCGCAAGATCCAGCTGGAGCACGGTGTAGGCGATACCCCACTGATTGAGCTGAAGAATCTTACTGCGCTGGCCAGGAAATATGCTCCGGCCGGCAAGGGCGCAAGAATATTCATAAAGGACGAGGCCGCCAACGCTTCCGGCAGCTTTAAAGCCAGAAGAGCATCGATCTCCGTTCACCATGCGAAAAAGCTTGGCTATAAGGGTGTCATCGCCGCCACCTCCGGCAACTATGGCGCTGCGGTAGCCTCGCAGGCGGCCATGCACGGCCTCAAGTGCATCGTCGTGCAGGAGTGCTATGACGACAGAAAGGTCGGACAGCCGGAGATCCTCGAAAAACAGCGTATCTGCGAGGCCTATGGCGCCGAAGTAGTGCAGCTGACTGTTGGCCCGGAGCTCTTCACCACTCATTTGAGCCTGCTGGAGGATACGGGATATTTCAACGCTTCCCTGTATACTCCGTTTGGCATCGCCGGCGTAGAAACACTCGGCTATGAGATCGCGCAGCAATGCCGCGAAAGGCTGGGCAAGGATCCTGATGTGGTTATCTGTACGGATGCCGGCGGCGGCAACCTGACAGGCACTGCCAGAGGACTGCTCAAAGCCGGAGCGCAGGGCACCAAGGTTTACGGTGCCTGCATCGATCTCAGCGGATTGCACATGGCATCGGATAAAGATTTCAACAAGAAATCCTGTACTACCGGGCACACGGGCTTTGGCCTGCCTTTCGTAACCTGGCCTGATCGCTCGGACTGCCCGCGCAATGCCGCCAGAACGCTGAGATACATGGACCGGCTCGTGACCGTAAAGCAGGGCGAGGTGTTCTATATCACGCAGGCGCTGGCCGTGCTGGAAGGCTACGAGAGAGGCCCGGCCGGAAATACTTCCCTGACGGCGGCCTTCGCTCTGGCACAGGAGATGGATCAGGATCAGATCCTGATCGTACAGGAAACGGAGTACACCGGCGCCGGCAAGCACGTAATGCCGCAGATGACCTTTGCCAGAGAAAACGGCATCGAGATCAAATTCGGCGAGCCTGACACGGAGGTGCCGGGTAAATCGCTGGTATTCCCGGAAAATCCGGGGCAGATTAAAGCCAGAGATTATGACCTTGAACATGCCAGACAGTCGTATATCAAGAACTGCGTGAACAATTATCACATGACGGCTGCCAGCGAGGAGGATGTGAAGTTTATCATGGACGAGATCCGAAAAGATCGCGATTACGTGGTAGCGCAGCTTAAGCAGAGAGGTGTCACAGTAAAATAACGGTTTCTATAGCCTTTAGGAGCGCTGCCTGAATTTCGGGCGGCGCTTCCTTTACACGGGACGCGGCAAAACGAAGGAGAGGTGAGAGAATGTCAGTTTCTACAACCAAGCTGCGATTTTTATATATCATGAAAACTCTGCTCGAACAGACGGACGAGGAGCACGTGATGTCCGCGGCAGATCTGGAAGAGGCTCTGCGCGGCTATGGTCTCGCCGCCGAAAGAAAGAGCATCTACAACGACATCGAGACGCTTGAGGCTTTTGGCCTTGACATCGTGCAGGTCAGGGGCGGCAAAAAGCCCGGCTACTATATAGCCTCCCGCGAGTTCGAGCTTCCCGAGCTTAAGCTGCTGGTGGATGCGGTGCAGGCTTCCAAGTTTATCACCGCCAGAAAATCGCGGGATCTCATCGCCAAGCTCGAAAAGCTGGCCGGCCGTAACGGAGCAGGGCAGCTTCAGCGTGACGTCTTCATCGCCAGCAGGGTCAAGACGGAAAACGAAACGATCTATTACAATGTCGACCAGATTCACGCCGCCATGCTCAGCGACCGGCGCATACGCTTTCAGTATACGGAATGGAGCACAAGCAAACGGCTGGTAGTCAAACGCGGCGGCGAGTTCTACGAAGTCAGCCCCTGGATGCTGACCTGGGACGACGAAAACTATTACATGATCGCCTACGAGGAAAGCTCGGACCTGATCAAACATTACCGCGTCGACAAGATGAAAAAAACGATTATTACGGACGAGCCGCGCCAGGGGCGCGAACGCTTTGCCGGCTTCGATCCGGCTTCCTATACGCGCAAGACTTTCGGCATGTACGGCGGCCGGGAAGAAACCGTGCGGCTGTTGTGCAAAAATTCGGCCATCGGCGTCATCATCGACCGCTTTTCCCGGGAAATCATCGTGGCGCCGGCGGACGAGACGCATTCGCGCGTCAATGTGGATGTCTACGTGAGTCCGCAGTTCTTCGGCTGGCTGAGCGGCCTGGGCGGCGATGTGATCATCGAAGGCCCGGCCTCTGTCCGCAGCGAGTACAGGGACTTTTTGCAGAAAATAGCAAAAGAATATGAGTAGAGCGGGCGCTTACAGCTCCTCATCCGGGATTTCGCCTCTGGCCGCGATGCTGGTCGGGCCGGTGAGGCAGATGTCCGTGACCTTGCCCGCGGCGTCTTTTGTGATGTCGATCACGAGCTGTCCGCCGCGCATGTCCGCTTTGACGCTGCGGCCGCTGACAAGGCCCTTGAGTGTCAGCACGAGCACTACGGCAGCAGTCCCGCTGCCGCAGGCGTAGGTGAAATCTTCGACGCCCCGCTCGTAGGTGAGCTCGCAGAGGCGGTCAGCGCCGCAGAGCTCATAAAAATTGACATTTGCGCCCTTATGGTAGCCGCCGTAATGGCGAAGCTCGCGCGCCATGTTCTTCAGGCTTTCCGGTGCCAGCGCATGCAGACCCGGCATTTCCAGCACGCAGTGCGGTATCCCGGGATTGCCGAGCTCAACGTACGAACAGCGGCAGGGGCGGCCTGCGGCCGTCAGCTTTTCATCGAGGCGGCAAACCGCAGGATCGTTGAGGCGAATCCTGTACGTCCGCGGCGAAAGGCGCCAGCCGCGCACCAGACCTGCGCTCGTCTCGATCAGCTGCGCTTCGCCGGCGAGGCCGTTTTCGTAGCCGTAGCGGCAGATGCAGCGCGCCCCGTTGCCGCACATTTCTCCGGCAGAGCCGTCGGCGTTATAAAAGAGCATTTTAAAATCGCCGCCGTCCGCCGCTTTTTCCACGATAATCAGACCGTCTGCGCCGACAGACATGTGTCTGTCGCAGAGCTTTCGCGCCAGCAGGGGAAACCGCCCGGCCGGCAGGCGTTCTTCGATGTTGTTGATAATGATAAAATCGTTGCCGGCGCCATTCATCTTCCAGAAATTCATCTGGCAAATCCTATGTACCCGCTGGCGGTGTCCATCGTGCAGAGCGCCCCCAAAGGCAGCGTGATCATCGGACGCCCGTGTCC
>CALWNX010000050.1 GCA_944382925.1 uncultured Clostridia bacterium
GATGTGGACGCGGTGATCGCCGTGCGCGGCAGTGTCAACTTCAAGGAGGACGAAGCGCCTAAGCTTCTGGCTGACAGCATCGAGCCGCTGGAAGAGGCGGCCGCGGCCGGCGGAATGGCCGGCGGAATGACCGGCGGCGGCCGGATTGCCGGCCGCAGGGACGAGAAAGATGCGGCCGGCGGGAACACGAAGGCGCGGCCGGCGAGAGAGCCGCAGGGGCTGATCAAGCTGCGGCTGCCGCAGGATGTCGATGTCAACATGACGCTGGCGCAGATCAAGACGACGCTGCAGCGCCATCACGGTCCGGCGCAGGTGCTGCTGTATCTGCCGGATGGCCGCACGCTCAAGACGGACAGCGATCTGTGGGGCGAGATCAGCGAACCGCTGCGCCTGCAGCTGACCGCGATTCTCGGCAGCGGCAACGTCAAGATGGAATAAGCCGGAGCGACTGGCAGAGGCCGGCAAGCGGCAGAACAGCTGCCAGGAAGGCCGGCAGAAAGCGAGGGTGTGATGAACAAGATAGGAGTATTGACGAGCGGGGGAGATTCGCCGGGCATGAACGCCGCGATCAGAGCGGTGGTGCGCTGCGGGATCGAAGCCGGCCTTGAGGTCTGGGGCATCGAGAGAGGCTATGAGGGACTGCTCGACGGCGAGCTTCGGCAGATGGACCGCAGCTCGGTGGGAGATATTCTCCACCGCGGCGGCACGATCCTCAAGACGGCCAGGAGCGAGCGCTTCATGGAAGCGCGCTGGATAGACAAGGCGGCGGAAATGCTCGCCACCTTCGGCATCGGCGGCCTGGTGGTCATCGGCGGCGACGGTTCGCTGCGGGGCGGACTTGAGCTGGCGCAGAGAGGTATCAGAGTGATGGGGCTGCCGGGCACGATCGACAACGACCTTCATTATACGGATTTCACGATCGGCTTCGATACGGCGGTGAGCACGGTGCTCGAGGCCATCAGCAAGATCCGCGACACATCTTCCTCGCACGACCGCACTACGGTCATCGAAGTGATGGGCAGACGCTGCGGCGACATCGCCCTCTATGCGGCTCTGGCCGGCGGCGCCGAAAGCGTGCTGGTGCCGGAGATGCCGGAGGACATCAACATGGTCTGCCGCAAGATCATCGAGGGCAGCAACCGCGGCAAGCTGCACAGCATCATCATCAAGGCCGAGGGCACGGGCACGCCGGCTACCGAGCTGACGCGCCTGATCGAGGAGCGGACCGGCAAGGAAACCAGGCTGGTAGTGCTTTCCTACCTGCAAAGAGGCGGCAGCCCAACCTTAAACGACCGCATGCTGGCGACCCTGTGCGCCGCCAAGGCGGTGGAGCTGCTGGCCGAAGAGGGGCAGGAGGCCGAGAGCAAGGCGATCGGCATCGTCGACGGGCACATCATGGCCTACGAGCTGGGCGCAGCCCTCGAGGTGAAGCGGGCCTTCCGCCGGGAGCTCTATGAACTGATAAACGTGCTCAGCAAGTAAGGGAGAAGCTATGGAAAGAACGATCGTTATATATAAGAGCAAGAACGGTTCTACCGCCAGATATGCGGACTGGATCGCCGAGGAACTCGGCTGTGAGGCCGTGCGGGCGGAGGATTTCGACAAAAAGGATTTTGCAAAATACGATAACATCATCTACGGCGGCTGGGTACACGCGGGCGGCATCATGGGCTTTGAGCTGATCAGAAAGAACATGCGCCGGCTGCAGGGCAAGAAGCTGGTGATCTTCGCCGTGGGGCTGAATCTGATGAACCAGGAAGCCCGCATGCAGCTGCGGCAGATCAATTTCGCCAAGAGAAAGGTGCAGGGGCTCACCTGCTATTACTGCCCCGGCGCTTACGACCCTGCGCAGGTCAGGGGCCTTGACAGCGGCATCATCAAGATGATGGTGAAGATGCTCGAAAGCAAGCGCGAAGAAGAGATGACTGACGACGACCGCCAGCTGCTTTCCGCCGTTAAAAACGGCGCGGATCTGGTCGATCGCAGCTATATCGCGCCGATCCTGGCCGAATTCGGCCGCTAGTCGTCCGGCTAGTTAATAGCCGGCCGCTAGTCGTCCGACTCTTTTTCGCCGAGACCCAGATCGTTGGACATTACGGAAGCAAAGCCTATAGTGCTGTTTCCGTATTTTTTTCGTACCTCGTCCATGGCAAGCTCCATTTTTTCAGCCTTTTCGCGCTTGCTGCTGTCTGAGCCAAAGAGCGACAGCTGTTCCTGAAAGAGCTGGTCGGTGAGATTGATTGCGGTGATCGTCAGCATGCGGATCGGAGCACCTGCGCGCCAGGAAGCCCTGATCAGCTCCGCCGCCGCCTGAGCGATTTCCTCCGCCAGCCAGGTGGTCGTATCCAGCTGCTTCTGGCGGGAAATGACCTTGAAATAAGGATCCTTGATGTCTACCTTGACGCCGCCGGCCTTGAGGCCGTGCTGGCGCAGGCGGCCGGCCACCTTGTCGGACAGGGCTTTGACGGCGGTGGCGATGTCACTTTCGCTGGTGAGATTGCGGCGGAAGGTGACGCCGTTGCCGACTGATTTGATCGGCTCTTTCTGATCGTACAGGGCGACCGGATCGTCGTCGATACCGTTGGCGTGTTCCCACATTACCGCGCCCTGCTTGCCGAAGAGGGAGACGAGGAGCGGCTTTTTGCTGGCAGCGATGTCGCCGATCGTGAAGATGCCGGCCTGACGCAGCTTCTCGCTGGTCGCCTTGCCGACGCCGAAGAGCTCGCCCGCCGGCAGCGGCCACAAAAGCTCGCGGAAGTTTTCCCGCGTGATTTCGGTGGTAGCGTCTGGCTTCTTGTACTCGCTGCCCATCTTGGCAAAGGTCTTGTTGAAGGAAACACCGGCCGAAAGCGTCATCCCCAGCTCTTCCCTGACTGTGCGGCGGATGGTGTCGGCGATCTGCCGTCCGCTGCCGAACAGCTTCTGGCTGGCCGTGACGTCAAGCCACGACTCATCGATGCTGAAAGGCTCGACCATATCAGTAAAGCGCTGATAGATTTCGTTGATCAGACCGCAGTAATAGCGGTATTTTTCCATATGCGGACGCACGAGCACCAGCTGAGGGCATTTTTTCTTCGCCTGCCAGATGGTCTCCGCCGTCACCACTCCGTACTCCTTGGCCAGCTGATTTTTGGCCAGAATGATGCCGTGGCGGCTGTCGGGATCGCCGCTGACGGCCATGGGCTTGTCCTTGAGGTCAGGACGCTGAAGCAGCTCTACCGCAGCGTAGAAGCCGTTCATGTCACAGTGCAGTATGACGCGCTCCCGTCCGCTTTTTCCGCTGTCGCTGCTCATGTTCTTCCCTCCCTTCCGGCGTGCCTGCCCGTGCTTTTTCTCTTATAATTATAACATGATAAGCGCCCGCGGTGGGCAGAAATCGCTATTTCGGCCGGCGAAAATATGTATTTTTTGTGAAGCCTTTGTGCGTTTTCTTGACTTGAATCGATAATTCAAGTTATAATAGAAAATACTTTTGGAGGTAATATCGTGAGAACTTTAAATATGTTGATGGGCGTGCTCTTGATACTCGCCGGAATATTCATGATCGCCAACGAAGGGATCACTTTTATATCCTTTGCCTTTGTCATCGGCCTGCTGTTCATCATCGCCGGTCTGGTGGAGGCTCTTTCCTGCAACAATTATCGCGGCGACGAGGGCGACCGCGCTTGGGTGCTGATCGACGGACTGATCATGTTTGCCATCGGCGTTCTGATCATCCTCAACAAGCTGGCTGCCGATGTGGTCGTGCCGCTGGTGATGGGTTTTTGGGTTCTGACCTCAGGCGTGGGCAACATGGTGCGCTCGCTCGAAAGGCGCAGCAGCAAGGACGCCTATTTTTACGGCTATCTGATCATCGGCCTGCTCAATGTGATCGTGGGCACCTATATGTTCTTTAACGACAATCTGCTGCTGATGTCCGTCAGCGTGCAGGTGGGCATCTGCATTATCGCCCAGGGCGTCAATGCCTTCATGGTCGGCGCTACGATCATCATCTTCAAGTCCGATTTCCTCAAGACCAAGGAGGAGATGCTGGCACAGGCGGTGAAGGATGCGGAAAAGGCGCAGGAAGCGGCCAAGGAAGCGATCAAGACCGTCAAGGAGGCCAAGGCGATCGTCAAAGAGATCGAGCAGACGCCGGAGGAGCTTCTGGACGCCTCGCTGGCGCCGAAGCCGGGTGATGACATAGAGATCACCAAGATCGAGATTCAGGACGAGGAATAATTCTGGAATAAGAGTATGGAAAAATATTATGACGTTTTGATCATGGGGGCCGGGCCGGCCGGTCTGGCGGCGGCGATAACCGTCAAGGAAAGCGCGCCGCAGCTGTCTGTCCTGCTGCTGGAGAAGAAGGAGCAGGCGGCGAAAAAGCTCAGGGCTGCGGGCAACGGCAGAGGCAATCTGTCAAACTCCCGCTGCGAGGACCTGGAGGAGGTGCTGCGGTTCTTTTCTCAAAACGGCATAGCGGTGCGTCTTGACAGCGAGGGGCGCATTTATCCTTACTCGGAGGAAGCAGACGCGGTAGCAGAAGCGCTTCTTAACAGGGCGCGCGGGCTGGGCGTCGAGATATATACTGGCATCAAAGTAAGAGACGCGAAAGCCGCAGACGGAAAAGGTTTTCGCGTTTTTTTCGCCGCGGAAAGCGGCGCCGGCAGCGGCGCTTCTGGCAGCAGTGCCGCCGCTTCGGTCGGTCGCGCCGGCGCTTTTAGCGACAATGCCGGCGCGGAGATTGCGCTTGACTGCGCGCGCTTTCTGATCACCTCCGGCGGCAAATCGTTTGCCGCCTACGGCTCGACGGGGGACGGCTATGGGCTGGCCAGAGCGCTGGGCCATAATGTGAGCGCGCTCGTGCCGGCGCTGACGGCCGTGGAGGTAGCTGAAGACCTCAGGCCGCTGCGCGGTGTGCGCGCCAAAGGAATAGTCAGCCTTTTTTCCGGCGGCGATCTCGCCTTTCAGGAAAGCGGGGAGATCCAATTCAGGGAGGACGCGCTTTCCGGCATCTGCGTGATGAACCTTTCCTCGCAGCTGCCGGCGTCGCAGCACGATTTTGCGGGTCTGAAGATCATGATAAACCTGGTGCCTGATTTTGAGGCGGCCGGGCTGATCGATTTTCTGCGTGCCAAACAGAAGCTGCCCGGCCAAAGCGCCGGCAGCCTGCTGGAAACGCTGGTCAAAAGGCCGCTGGCAGACGCGGTGCTGCGCGCGGCCGCTTTGGAAAAAGGCGCTGCGGCCGCAAGCCTTTCGGCGGCGGATCTGGTCAGGATCGCCAACGCTCTGCGCGGCTTTACACTCACACCGACCGGCCGCAAGGGCTGGAAGGAGGCGCAGGTGACCAGAGGCGGCGTGGCGCTGGCGGAGGTAAACCAAAAGACGCTGGCCTCGCTTATCGCACCGGGTCTGTATTTTGCCGGCGAGGTTCTCGACTACGACGGACCATGCGGCGGCTATAATCTGCATCACGCCTGGCTTACCGGCATCAGAGCCGGACGCGCCATGGCGCAGTCTTTCTCTGCGCCTTCGGGCGATTGAGATTGAGTGCTCGTGCGCTCGTGCTTTAGCATCGGGCGGAAAGGAAAAAGATGTATCGCATTCATCAGATAAAACTTGATATTGGCCAGCCGCGGGAAATGATTCCGGCGAAGATCGCCAAGGCTCTGGGCATCAAAGATCTGCGCATCAGCCAGTGGCATATCGTGCGCGAATCACTGGACGCCCGCGATAAGAAGCATATCAGGTGGATATATACCGTCGATTTTGAAACAGAGCGCAAGCTGCACCTGCCGGCTGCAAACGGGCGGACAGCAAGCGGGAGTGGTGCAAACGGGCGCGGAAAAAATGCGCCCCGCCTCGAGCTGGCTCCGCAGGAACAATACGAACAGCCGCAGCTGCCGCCGGCGCTTTTCGCCTCATATGACAGCGCCGATTTGCCGCCGGAAAAGCGGCCGCTGGTCATCGGCTTTGGCCCGGCCGGCATTTTTGCGGCGCTGATTCTGGCGCAGGCCGGTCTCAGGCCGCTGGTGCTGGAGCGCGGCCGCGACGTGGACAGCAGGACTGCCGACGTGGAAAGCTTCTGGCAGGGCGGGCCGCTGAAACCTGAGTCAAACGTGCAGTTCGGCGAAGGAGGCGCGGGCGCTTTTTCCGACGGCAAGCTGACCACCGGCATCAAGGATGCCCGCATACACAAGGTTCTTGCCGAGCTGGTGCGCTTTGGCGCGCCGCCTGAGATAATGTACAGACAGCGGCCGCACGTGGGCACGGACATCCTGCGCACGGTCGTCAAAAATATACGGCACGAGATCATTCGTCTCGGCGGGGAAATCTGCTTTGAAACCAGACTGAGCGGCCTGATCGCCGCCGGCGGCCGCCTGACCGCCGTCACCTGCGAAGGCCCGGCGGCCGCAGAGCATCTGCGCGCCGCTGAAGATTGCCGCCATTTGGCGGCCGGACGTCTGCCTTGCCGGCGGCTGATTCTGGCGCCGGGCCACAGCGCCCGCGACACCTTCGCCATGCTCAGGGAGGCCGGCGCCGCCATGGAACAGAAGCCGTTTTCTATCGGTGTGCGCATCGAGCACCCGCAGGAAATGATCGACGTCGCCCAGTACGGCCGGCCGGCTGCTGAGCTTGGTTTGCCGCCGGCCGAGTACAAGCTCAGCTGGCGTTGCCCGCAGGATGCCGGCCTGGCCGCTGGCCGCGGCGTATATACCTTTTGCATGTGCCCCGGCGGTCAGGTCATCAACGCCGCTTCCGAGGAAAACGGTGTCGTCGTCAACGGCATGAGCCTGCACGCCCGCGACAGCGGCTGGGCCAACAGCGCCCTGCTCTGCGATGTGCACGTGAGCGACTTCGGCAGCGACGACGTACTGGCCGGCGTGGAATTCCAGCGCCGCTACGAAACCCTGGCCTACCAGGCGGCCGGCCGCCGGCTGACGCCGCCGGCCGCCACCTGGGGCGCCCTGCGCGACGGAAAGGCGCCCCAGGTGGAAGGCTGCCTGCCGGACTTTGCTCTGGCAGCCTTCCGCCTGGCCATGCCGCAGCTGGGACGCAGACTGCAGGGCTTTGACAGCGATGAAGCCCGCATCTATGCTGTGGAGACGCGCAGTTCTTCACCGGTGCGGATTCTGCGCGGCGGCGACGGCCAGAGCCTGACTATCGGCGGGCTTTATCCCTGTGGCGAGGGGGCCGGCTATGCAGGCGGAATCACGTCGGCCGCCGTCGACGGTATCAAAGCCGCCGAAGCGCTCATCCGTGACCTGATAGCAGAGGAAGAGGCGGGCGTTACTCCTGCCGGATTGTAAATTTACCTATAATTAGCAGGGGTCGACCCTGCTAATTCTTATTTCAAAGAGCATTTAGCAGGGGAGCCCCCTGCCAATCTTCATTTCAAAGCACGTTTAGCAGGGGCTGTTTGGGCAGCTGACAGCGATTTGACGGGGTACAGACGGCTTTAGAGCGGTTTCTTCATAGATTACCGCCTCATCTGCCCCTGCTGATACAAACGAAAACCAGCTGTTTAGCAGGGGTTACCCCTGCTAAACAGCTGGTTTTTTATTGGCTGGCAGGGTCAACCCCTGCTAAATTGAATAAAATCGACGATTTGGTAGGGGCGCCGAACCCAGCCACGGGCGCAGAACCCAGCCACGGGCGCCGAACCCAGCCACGGGCGCCGCCCTACACCAGCGGCCGGCCGCTCATCTCCGGCGGGATAGGAAGACCCATTAGCTTCAGCATCGTCGGCGCGATGTCGCAGAGGCGGCCGCCGTCCGCGAGACTGGCCGGCTGCGCGGCGATGTGCAAAAGCGGGACCGGGCTGAGCGAATGTGAGGTGACCGGGTTGCCGTGCTCGTCGATCATCTCATCAGCGTTGCCGTGATCGGCGGTCAGGAGCAGCTGCCCGCCGGCGGCCAGGATTTCCGGGACGATGCGGCCCACACAGGCGTCGACTGCCTCGATCGCCTTGACGGCCGCCTCGAAATGGCCGGTGTGGCCGACCATGTCGGCGTTGGCAAAGTTGAGGATGATACAATCGTATTTAGACGATCTGATGGCCTCGATGACCTTATCCGTCACGGCGAAGGCGCTCATTTCCGGCTGCAAATCGTAAGTGGCCACCTGCGGCGAAGGAATCAGCAGGCGATCCTCATGCGGATACGGCTTTTCGATCCCGCCGTTAAAGAAGAAGGTCACGTGCGCATACTTTTCCGTCTCCGCGATGCGCAGCTGCCAGAGGCCCTGAGCAGAAAGGTATTCGCCGAGAGTATTTTTGATCGTTCCCGGCGGAAAGGCCACGCTGACGCCGGGCATCGTCGCGTCATACTGCGTCATGCAGACGTAGCAGAGATTTTCGATCTTCGTTCCGCCGGCGTAGCGGTCGAAACCATCAAAATCCTCATCGACGAAGCAGCGGGTGATTTCCCACGCTCTGTCGGGCCGGAAATTGCAGAAGATCACGCTGTCGCCGCTTTTGATCGTGGCCTTTTCATCGCAGACCGTCGGCAGGATGAATTCGTCCGTTTCATCGGCGGCGTAAGCGGAGTTGACAGCCGCGGACGCCGAAGCGGCATGACGGCCCTTGCCCAGCGCCAGCGCTTCATAGGCCAGCTTGACGCGTTCCCAGCGCTTGTCGCGGTCCATGGCATAATAGCGGCCGGAGACTACACCGATCGAAGCGCCCGGTACCTCAGCCAGAAAGGCTTCCAGCTCCTTGATATATCCGAGCCCGGAGGTAGGCGGCACATCGCGCCCGTCCATGAAACAGTGCACGTAAACAGGGGCAATGTGCTGCGCGGCAGCCAGCGAAATCGTCGCCTTGATGTGATCGATGTGGCTGTGCACGCCGCCGTCAGAAACAAGACCCATGACGTGCAGGGCGCCGCCCGTCCGGCGGCAGTGCTCCAGCGCCTGGCACAGCGCCTCGTTAGTAAAAAAGCTGCCATCCTCGATGGCCTTGCTGATCCTGGTCAGTTCCTGATAGACCACGCGGCCGGCGCCGATGTTGAGGTGACCGACCTCTGAATTGCCCATCTGACCTTCCGGCAGACCTACGGCCAGGCCGGAAGCGGCCAGGAGCGTGTGCGGATAGCGGCTGAAAAGCTGATCAAGATTAGGTTTGGCGGCTCTGGCGATGGCGTTTCCCGCCCGCGGCGGTGCGATGCCGTAGCCGTCCAGAATCATTAGCATAAAAGGTTTTTTCATAGCTGGCCTCCTTGATACAGTCACTATACCACATTTTTCGAGCGCTGAAAAGAAGACGCTGAAAAAGTAAGCAAAAGGAATCCTTGAGCAAAGCACTGCCCCTGTGTTAAAATATAAAAAAGGAGCGTGTAAGACAGTGATAAGAAAAGCGACAGCAGAGGATATTCCCGCCGTGGCCGCCATCTACGAGGCCATATTGCAGCGGGAAGAGCAGGGCGAGCTGGTGATCGGCTGGCAGCGGGGAGTATATCCGACAGAAGAAACGGCGCGTCAGGCGCTGGCTGCCGGCACCCTCTACGTGATGGAGGAGGAGCCAAGGACAGAAGACGAAGACCATCACAGTAAAGACCGTCACAGCAAAGATCATCACAGCGCAGCAGGACGGCCGGCCATCGTGGCAGCCGCCAAGATAGACCGGCAGCAGGTGGACGTCTACGCTGACTGCGACTGGAAGTATCCGGCTAAAGACAGCGAGGTGCTGGTCCTGCACACCCTGGTGGTGGATCCAGAGGAGAGCGGCCGCGGTCATGGCAGCGCTTTCGTCGCTTTTTACGAGCAGCTGGCGCGGGAACTGGGCTGCAAATGTCTGCGCATGGACACGAACGAAAGAAACCGCGCTGCCCGCCGCCTTTACAGCCGGCTGGGCTACAGAGAAGCTGGTATCCTGCCCTGCCGTTTTAACGGCATCGAGGGCGTGAACCTGGTCACCCTGGAAAAATCATTGGTTGACATATAACTGCCGCAGAAAGGATATACCGTGAAGTGGACTGAAGAACAAAGACAAGCCATCGAGCTGAGAGATAAGAACCTGCTCGTTTCCGCCGCCGCCGGCTCGGGCAAGACAGCCGTGCTGGTAGAGCGCATCAGGCGGCTGATCATCGAGGACGGCTGCTCGGTGGACCGCATGCTGATCGTTACCTTTACCAACGCCGCCGCCGCGGAGATGAAAGAAAAGATTCGCCGCAGTCTCACGGAGACGCTGGAGGAAGCCGCCGCCGCGGCCGCAGCAGGAGAAGGCGCGAGGGCGGCCGCGGGAGAAGCCGGCCATGGATGTGCTCGGGCGGCCGCGCGCCGGAACTATCTCAAGCGCCAGCTGGACCTGCTGCCGTCCGCCAACATCAGCACCTTCCACGCCTTTGCCCTTGAGGTCATCAGGCGCTATTTCTATCTGATCGGCATCGAACCGAACTTCAAGATCTGCGACAGCACCGAAGAATCGCTGCTCAAGGGCGAGGCCATGGACGAGCTGCTTTCCGCCCTCTTTGCCGAAGGCGAGGCGGAATATTTCCGCTTTCTCAAGAGCTACAGCGGCGACCGCGACGAGAGCCGCTTCCGCGAGATGATCGCCGGCTGTTACAACACTATGCGCAGCCTGCCGGAGCCGTTTGTCTGGCTGGAGGAAAGCGTAGAGCAGCTTAAGGACGGGCGCGGGCTGGAAAGCGGCAGCGTCCGCGAGGGACTTCTGGCCGCCGCAGAAGAGAAGCTTTCTGCTGCCCGCCATGCCATCGCCGCCAACGCAGAAACAGCCAGGAGGTACGGCCTTACGCAGCTTCTGGCGCTGTGCGAGCAGGACAAAGCCCAGCTCGACAGACTGAGCGCAGCAGCCGGCAGTCACGATGAGTTCCGGGAGGCGCTGGCCGCCTTCAAGCTGCCAGCGATGAGCAGCAAGATTTTCGCCGCCCGCACAGAGGAACAAGACGAGGGCAAAAACGGCGCGGACGGGCCGGGAGCCGAGGAGCTGAAAAAAACGGTGAGCGCCGGCAGGGATCTGGCCAAGAAGCTGATCAAGGAGCTGAAGGAAGTATATTTCACCGGCAGCATCGACGAAATGAAGCGCGAGCTGGCCGCCACCTATGAGCCGGCCTGCTATCTGCAAAAGCTTCTCCGCCGCTACGACGAGCTTTACAGAGAAGCCAAGCGGGCTAAAAACCTGCTCGACTTCAGCGATATTGAGCATTACGCCTTTGAAATCCTCAAGGACGAGGAAGCCGCCGACTTTTACCGCCGGCGCTTTGAGCACATATTCATCGACGAATATCAGGACAGCAACGTGATCCAGGAGGCGCTGATCGATCAGATCAAACGCACGGACAACCTCTTCATGGTCGGCGACGTCAAGCAGAGCATCTATAAGTTCCGTCTGGCCGAGCCGGAAATTTTCCAGCGCAAGTATCGGTATTACGGCGAGGGTCTGGCCGGCTCTTCGCAGAAGCTGGATCTGAACAAGAATTTCCGCAGCAAAAAGCCGGTGATCGACTTTATCAACGGGATTTTTTCCGCCATCATGAGCGGTTATGACGACAACGCCGCCCTCCATGCCGGCGATCCGCATGCCGAAGAGGGCTATTGCCGGCCGCTGCTCTGCCTGGCGCAGACGCCCTGGGACGAGGATACCGAGCTTGACGAGGAACTGAAGAATCTCATCAAGGCCGAGAAGGAAGCGCTTTCCGCGGTCCGGCTGATCAGGGAAAGTCTGGGACAGGAGATCTTTGACAGTCGGCGCGGCGTGCGGCGGCCGCTTGCAAAACGGGATATCGTCATCCTCATGCGCGGCGTGAAAAACTACGGCGAGATTTTTTACAAGATTCTGACGGAAAACGATCTGCCTGCCTACATCGATGACAGCGACGGCTTCTTTGACACGCTGGAGATCGATTCCTTCCTGGCGGCCCTGCGGATCATCGATAACCCCAAGCAGGACGTGCCGCTGCTGACGCTGCTGCGCTCCGAGATGCTGGGCTTTACCATCGAGGAGCTGGTGGACGTGAGGATCGCGCACAAGCAGGGTTCATATTACGAAGCTTTTACATCATATGCGCAAGGCGGCCCGGCGGACGCGCTGCGGGACAAGTGTGCTTCCGCGCTTGCAAAGATCGCTTCCTGGCGGCAGCTGAGTCAGTTGCTGCCGCTCGACAAGCTGATCTGGAGACTGCTGCTGGACAGCGGTTTTTACCTGGCTATGGGCGCGCTGCCTGCCGGCAGCCAGCGTCAGGCCAATCTCAGGGCGCTGACGGACAAGGCGCTGGCCTACGGAGCCAGCGGCGGGGGCAGCTTGTACGGCTTTATTCAGTATGTGGAAGCGATCAAGGAAAACAAGGTTTCCATGGGGCAGGTCAAGCTGCTGGGCGAAAACGACGATCTGGTGCGCATCATGACCGTGCACAAGTCGAAAGGGCTGGAATTTCCGATGGTGGTGCTGGCAGGCTGCTGCCGGAGGCTGAATTACAGCAGTTCCGGCCGCTCGCCGCTGATGCACAAGGATCTTGGCCTCGGCTTTCCGCTGGTTGACAAGGATAACCGCTGGTACCGAACGACGCTCATGCAGGAAATGATCAAGGACCGCATCCGCCGCGAGGAGGTGGAGGAAGAGAAGCGCATCCTCTACGTCGCTCTGACCAGAGCCATGGACAGGCTCTTTCTGCTGGGAATCTGCAACGATGTGCATAAAGAAATAGAGAAGGTGTGCGCGGAAGCTCCCGGAGCCGGCAGCTATTTCAGCATGGCCGGCCGTGTCATCTGCCGCGATCTTAAGGCGGTGCGCCTGCTGGCGGATGAAGAGCTGGCGGGCATGGTCAGGGGACGGCGGCGCAGTGTCGAGCGCATCCTGAAGACGATGGATGAGGCGCTGGGCAGGCAGGCGGAAGCAGGCGGCGCTGAAAACGCTGCTGCCATCTCCGTCAGCCCGGAAATCGCGCGCCTGCTTGATTACAGCTATCCGTATAAAGATAAAATGAATATAAAATCGAAATATGCGGTCAGCGAGCTGGCCAGAGCCGGGGAGGCTGAGGGGCAGCCCGGCTTGCCGGAGCCCAATCTGCGTGAGCCGGTCTTGCGTGAGCCGACCTTGCGCGAGCCGATCTTTGCCGCCCGCGAAGAGCGACAGCTTTCGGCGGCTGCCAGAGGAAGCGTCTACCACACGGTGCTTGAGCATCTCGATGTCCGCCGGGCGCGGGCAGAAGGAAAAAACTATGTCGAGGCTCTTCTGCAGGAGCTGACGGAAAGAGAAGTGCTCTTTGCTCCGGAAGCCGCAGCTGTCGACGGCGAGCTCATCCTGGCCTTTGCCGCTTCAGAGCTGGGCGGCCGCCTGGCGGCAAGCCGCGCCGTCTACCGCGAGCGGGCTTTTAATATGATTACCGAATACGAAGGACGCCGCCTCATGGTGCAGGGCGTCATCGACTGCTACTTTGAGGAAGAGGACGGTCTGGTGCTGCTCGACTACAAGACCGGCAACGCCGCCGACGCCCGTCTGGGCCGCGACGAGAAGATTGCCGCCAAGTACAGGACGCAGATAGAGCTTTACCGCCAGGCGCTCGAAGAGGCCAGCGGCCGCCGCGTGAAGGAAGCCTATCTTTACCTGACCGACGCCGGCAGATTCATCGCCATGTAAAAAAGGAGCAAGGATTATGGAGAAAAAAAGATATTGTATACTCGCGCTGGGGACGCTGCTCCTCCTCTTCTGCGGCCTCATATATGCCTGGTCGCTGTTTCGCGTGCCGTTCCAGCAGATGTTTCCTTTCTGGAGCGTTTCGCAGCTTTCGCTGACCTTCACCATCTCGATGATATTCTTCTGCCTGGGCGGCTTTATCTCCGGCCGCCTGCTGCTTGTGCGCAGCGTTTCTTTCGTCATCTCCCTTTCAGCCCTGCTGGTACTTGCGGGCTTTGCCGGCGTTTCGCTGATAGATGCGCGCGAGCAGGAACTGGCGCTTGTGCTCCTCTACGGTTGCTACGGTGTTCTCGGCGGCACGGGCATCGGTCTGAGCTATAACGCTATTCTTTCCACCGTCGGCCGCCTGTTTCCGGCGCAGACAGGACTGGCTTCAGGCACGATGCTGCTGGGCTTCGGCCTGGGCGGCCTGGTGCTGGGAAGCCTGGCGACGGCGCTGATAGAGAAGGCAGGACTGCTGGCAGCCTTCCGCTTGATGGGCGTGTGCATGTTCGTCGCTTTGCTGGCCGGAGGGCTTATCATCGGCCGTTTCGTCAGACAGGCTTCTGGCAGCGCCGGTGCTGCTGCCGCCGCGACCACTGCCGCGCAAGCAGGAGACGGCCAGACTGCCGGAGCGAAAAGCGTGCCTGCCGGGCGGATGCTGCGCTCGGCGCCTTTTTGGATCTTTATAATCTGGAACGTGATCACCAATTCGGCCGGTCTCATGGTCGTAAACAGCGCAGCCGTAATCGCCGCCAGCTTCGGTGCGCCGGCCATAGTGGGAATGGTGGTTTCCCTCTGCAACGGTGCCGGCCGCGTGCTGATGGGAGCTGTCTTTGACGGAAAAGGGCGCCGGACAGCGCTCGTGACAGACTGCCTGCTTCAGTTCGGCGCCGGCCTGGCCCTGATCACAGGCGCCGCGCTTACCAGCAGCGCGCTCATCATCGCCGGACTTGTCCTGGCAGGCTTCTTCTACGCCGGCTCGCCGACCATCGCCGCCGCCTACATCAAGAATGTCTTCGGGGACAAATACTACTCCGTGAACT
>CALWNX010000051.1 GCA_944382925.1 uncultured Clostridia bacterium
CGGGCCGTTTTTGCGAGCGCCGTGGGCGCAATGTTGTAATATTTTGCAAATTCCTGCCGTAATTACAACCAAAATGTTGTAACCATGGCAGCTTTCTCTAAAAAATACAACATCGGCTGTTTTGACCACATACGGGCGAAATGGCATCGGTCGCCGGCGTTGTCTGTTTTGACTTCAGTAGCGAAAAAAGCCAACATTTTTCTCGTTTTCATACATTTTATAGCCATATGGGAGCGGCTGTTGGCTTTTTGAAAGTTCTATGTGATTTCAGACAACAGTTTTTTGCAAAATCGTTGTCCAATTCTGTATCCGGCAGGCAAAAAGCCAACATCAGCCGAATTTAGGTTGCCGTGGCTGTCTGCGGCGAGATTTGCTTGCAGCGGAGTTTGTCTACAGCCAAAGGCGAAAGTCCAGATGTGAAAGGGAAGAGAGGACAAGGTTTTGTTCTTTACACTTTAATTTTGCGGGTGCAGCGAAAACAGCGGACAAAGAATTGTTCTTTCGACGTTGCTATGAGGCGCTTTAAGAAAAAAAACGGCAGATGCCGAGCTGCTGGCTGTGAGTCTATTATGGAAAAAAGCCTTTTTGCAGCCTTTTCTCTGCTTCGAGCCTCAAACAACCGCGGCCCGGGCGTGCGCTTTTTTCTTTAAAAGCGCATTGCGCGAGAGTCGAGAAAAAAACCTTGTCCGCTGTTTTCGCAAGTGTGCATTTCCAAGGCGGCTGAGAAAAAAAACTTGTCCGCTGCTGCCAGCTGCAGCGTTATGCCCGGCGCATTTTTCCCCGCAGGCCTTTTGCCCCGCAGGCCTTGACCCTTATGTAAAAATATGGTAAAATATTGACAGACAAAGCAGAAGAGCCTGCCCCCGTGAAAGGGCCGGCTATATTGACAGCGCAGGAGGGCAAGAAACAACATGGCAGAAGTAATGATTATCATCGCCAAGTGCCTGGGGGCCATTGCGGTCGGCATCATCGCCGGCAACGGGGCGGTGTATTTTTTCAACAGAATACCGGCGAGATGGCTCTGCGACTACGGCCAGGAGCCGGACGAGGAGCTGCTTCATCCGACGCGCCAGCGCGTGCGCAGCACGCCGTGGAAATACGTTTTCAGCGGGCTGTTCATCGCCATCGGCATCTACCTGGCGATTGATTCCCCGCTTTATGCGCTGGCGGCAGTCGCTTCGCTGTGGCTGCTCTTGGAAATCAGCATTGCCGACCTCAAATACAGGATCATTCCCGACCAGCTGGTTCTGCTGCTGATGACGACAGCGATCGGTTATTTCGCCTGCCGCGATTTCGCCGGCCCGGTGGATATGCTGATCGGCGCCGCGCTCGGCCTGGGCGTGATGCTGCTCATGAGCGGAGCAGGCTGGCTCATCTATCGCCGCCAGACCATCGGCGGAGGCGATATAAAGCTGTTTACCGCCCTGGGACTGTGTCTGGGGTCGCGCGGGATAGTGATCGTCTTTGTCCTCACGACGCTGATTGCGGCTGGGCATTTTTGCTTGCTGCTGCTGCAAAAAAAGGTTAAGCCGCACGAGAAGCGCCCCATGGCTCCATACATCACAGTATCTTCAGCAATTTATCTGGTGTTTCTCCACGAAATGAGTTATAATATTTTGATAAGGCTTTAGTGCCAACGACAGAGGGAGAAACGAAAAATTTATGATAACGAGCAAACAGCGCAGCTATCTTAAAAAGCTGGCGCATGACGCAGAGCCGGCGGTCTTCATCGGCAAAGCCGGACTGACAGAAAACGTGATTAAGGAGATCGACATGTGCCTTGAGGCCAGGGAGTTGGTCAAGGTCAAATTGCAGGAAGGCTGCCCGCTCAACCCCAAGGAAACGGCCAACGGCCTGCTTGAGATACTCAGAGCGGAGTTTGTCCAGGCGATCGGCCGTAAATTTACGCTTTACAGAGAATCAAGAGAAAACAAGCAGATCGTGCTGCCGCGATAAGAGCGCGGATTCATATGCAGATCCAGATGCAGGAGAATGCAGGAGAGAAATTTTTTACTGACAATAGAATATGACGGCAGCGAGTTCTGCGGCTGGCAGAGACAGCCCGGGGTCCGCACCGTACAGGGCATGCTCGAAGAGACGCTTTCCGCAGTCTGCGGCGCGCAGGTAACCCTCAACGGCACCAGCCGCACTGACGCCGGCGTGCACGCGCTCGGGCAGCGGGCCTCCTTTCGCGGCGTATACGGAATTCCGACGGAGAAGATAATGCAGGCCGCCAACGACCGCCTTTGCGGCGGCCGCCGGCTGGGCGGGAAGCTCGGCGATGTGAGAATCACCGCGCTGGAAGAAAAACCGCTGGATTTCCATGCCCGCTTTGACGCCAAAGGAAAAAAATACCGCTACGTGATTCAAAACGGGGGCCCGGCCGACTTGTTCAGGCGCAACTACTGCTATTACGTGCGCGAAGCGCTCAATACAGAGGCGATGCGCAAAGGGGCGGCCCATATTATCGGTACGCATGATTTCGCCTGCTTTGAAGCCGCCGGCAGTCAGCCGCGGCAGACGACCGTGCGCACGGTATATTCCCTTGAAATATGCCGCCGCGAAAACGACGTGATCCTGGAGATCAGCGGCGACGGCTTTTTGTACAACATGGTGCGCATCATCACCGGCACGCTGGTAGAAGTGGGCCTGGAAAGAAGAACGCCGCAGTCCGTCCGCGAGGCGATCGCCGGGCAACGCCGCAGCCTGGCGGGGCATACTGCACCGCCGCAGGGGCTGTATCTGCTGGAAGTATATTACGAATAGAAATAGGAGAATTAAGTATGGAAAGACCATCCTGGGACGAATATTTTATGCAGATGGCGGAGCTGACCGCCAAACGCTCGACCTGCATGCGCAGACAGGTGGGCGCCGTCATCGTCAAGGACAAGCATGCCATCGCTACCGGCTATAACGGAGCGCCGCGCGGCATCATGCACTGCGAGGAGCGGGGAGGCTGCCTCCGGCAGCAGCTCAAAGTCCCTTCGGGTCAGCGCCACGAGCTCTGCATGGCTCTGCATGCCGAACAGAACGCCATCATCCAGGCGGCCGCCATGGGCCACGGGATCGAGGGCGGTACGATATATATCACGCATCAGCCCTGCGCGATCTGCGCCAAGATGATCATCAACGCCGGCATCGAGCGGATCGTGATCCGCGAAGGGTATCCGGACGAGCTGGCCGCTTCCATTCTCGATGAGGCCGGCCTCAAGATCGAAAGGCTGTAGCAGGCAGAAGGCTGCCGGGTGCGCTCAGCCGCACCGGCCTTCAAGGAGATGGTTATGTACGACACCTTACTTGTGACATTTTTACTGGCGTTTGGTCTGGCGGCAGCGGTGAGCCCGCTGGCGATCAAGCTGGCGCCGAGGATAGGAGCCATGGACGTGCCCCGCGACAGGCGCAGGATGCATAACAAAGCCATGCCGCGCTTCGGCGGCCTGTCTATCTTTGTGGGAAGCACCGTGAGCATGCTGGCATATCTGAGCTTTGATGAACGGATCATCTATATCGTGATCGGCGGCGTGCTTATCTATCTGCTGGGCATCATCGACGACATCCGTGGGCTTTCACCCAAGCTCAAATTCATTGGTGAGCTGGCGGTAGCGATGGTGATGTATATAAACGGCATCCGCATTGAATTCATCACCAACTTTTTCGGCCAGGGCAACAGCCAACTGGGAGACGTGCTCTGCTTCGTAGTCACCGTGATCTGGATAGTGGGCATCACTAACACTATCAATCTCATCGACGGTCTCGACGGCCTGGCAGCCGGCACCTCGGCAATCATTTCGCTGTGTATAGCTTATGCCGCCTACATCCACGGCACATACGAAACAGCCGGGGCGATGCTGGCGATTGCCGGTGGAGCGCTGGGCTTTCTGCCCTTTAACTTTTATCCGGCCAAGAGCTTCATGGGCGACGGAGGCTCGCTGTTTCTGGGCTTCATGCTCGCCAATCTCTCGGTGCTGGGCACGGTCAAGAGCGCGACGCTGCTTGCCGTTGCGATCCCGGTGCTGGTTCTGGGCGTGCCGATCTTCGATACTTTTTTCGCCATCTTTAGGCGGCTGATCAACAAAAAACCGATCATGGGCGCCGACCGCGGTCATCTGCACCACAGGCTGATGAATCTCGGCTACGGCCAGCGGCGGGCGACGCTGATGCTGTACGGCATCACGGCCATCATGGGTGTAGCGGCCGTGCTTTTCAGCCGTGGGCTCTATGTGGAATCCGGCGGACTGGTGGCGATCACCATGATGTATATATATATCTTCCTCACCGACGCGCACCACACGCTGCCGCAGATAAAAGACGAGCCGCCTGAGGAAGAGGACAAGTAAACAATACCGGTACTGACTCCCGAAGGTTTTCTGAGGGGAAAGGCTTTTGATAAAAACGGATGAGCAGGCGCCGGCATATGCGGCGTCTGATTTTTTTGAGAGGAGGTGGAAAAATGGAAACAAGAGTGGCCATCTTGAGCGTAATTGTGGAAGATATCGAAGCGGCGGAAAAAATCAACGCCCTTCTTCATCAATACAGGCAGTATATTATCGGCCGCATGGGCATTCCCCATGCAGAAAGAAAGATATCTATCATCAGCGTCGCCATGGACGGACCGATGGATGCCATCAGCGCTCTTTCAGGCAAGCTGGGAGCGATAGAAGGAGTCAGTACCAAGACAATATATTCAAAAGCATAGGTGAGCGGGCACTACGCCGCGTTCATCAGAGGAGGTACAAGAATGAAAAAAATTTTCACCCTGCTGCTAATTTTCATCATGGCTCTGAGCCTTTTCACTGCCTGCAGTCAGGATCCGGCAGCAGAAAATGACGCTGCCGGAGAGGAGACGCCGGCTACCGTCAGCGAGATCATCGACATCGCCGCGCTCAACGGCCCGACCGGCATGGGCATGGTTCAGCTGATGGATATGGGGGACAAATACAGCATCACCACTTATCAGGCCCCGACCGATGTGACGGCCAAGATCATAAACGGCGATGTGGATGTGGCTGCCGTGCCGTCCAACCTGGCCGCCGTGCTCTATAACAAGACGGAAGGCGAGGTAGTCGCCGTCAGCCCGCTCGTTTTAGGCATGCTGCAGATACTCGGTAACGACGCCGGCGTGGAGGAAGTCGACGATCTGGCCGGCAAGACCATCATCGCCAGCGGTCAGGGCGGAACGCCAGAATACGTGCTGCAGAAAATTCTCGCTGCAAACGGCCTGACCATCTATGAGGACGTTAAGGTTGAGTGGCTGGCTAACCATTCGGAGGTTAACACCAGACTGCTCAGCGAGACGGGGGCAATTGCCATGATTCCGGAGCCGTTCGTTTCCACCGCCCTGGCGCAGGGAAACGAAAACGTGTCCGTGCTTTTCGACCTCAACGAGCTCTGGCAGGAAGTCACCGGCCAGCAGCTGCCGATGGGAGTGCTGGTGGCCAGGCGTGACTTTGCCGAAAACAGGAGCGATGATCTGGCGGTGCTGCTTGACGATCTGCAGGGCTCGTTTGATTACGTCAATGGTTCCCCTGCCGAGGCGGCGGCTGACATCGTCGCGCACGGTTTCATCGGCGAGGAAGCGATCGCAGAAGCGGCGATCCCGAACTGCCACATCGTGCTTTATACGGGCGAGGAGGCGGCTGCCGGAGCAGAGATGCTCAAGACCTTTAACCAGACATTGTTTGAGCTGGATCCGGCTTCTGTAGGAGGAGCGATGCCTGATGAGGAGCTTTATTACCAGTAAAAAACAGTATAAGATGCAAGGCGGCCGCTCAAGCGGCCGCAAGGCTTCACGGATCGGCAGGCAGGCCATCGTCTGCCTGTTTTGGCTTGCTCTCTGGCAGGCAGCTGCCGTCGTGATCGCTAAACCGCTGATCCTGCCGGGCCCGTGGGAAACGCTGACCACGCTGGTATCGCTGGCGGGCGAGAGTACGTTTTATTTCAATATTTTCTGGACGCTGCTGCGCTGCCTGCTGGCTATGGCACTTTCCTTCTCTCTGGGCTGTCTGTGCGCCTACTGTGCTTACAGGCTGCCGGCCCTGCGCAGTCTGCTTACGCTGCCGGTGGGATTTTTCAAGGCCGTGCCGGTGATGGCGATCGTCATCTATGTCATTCTCGTCGCTTCCGCAGACTGGGTGGCGGTGATCGTCTGCTTTCTCATGTGTTTTCCGATCGTATACACCAATGTGCTGGCCGGACTTGACGACGCGCCGGAGGAGCTTCTGGAGTTGGCCTCTGTCTATGAGCTGAGCGCAGGGGAAAAGGTCAGATATATATATGCTCCGGCAGCCAGGGTGCAGGTAGAGGCGGCGGTGCGGCTGATCGCCGGCATGAGCTGGAAGGCCGTGGTGGCGGCGGAGGTGCTTTCGATCCCCCGTTATTCGCTGGGCTATGAGATGCTCAACGCCAAGTATTATCTGCAGACGCCTGTCTTGTTTGCCTATATTGCGGTGATCGTGATCCTCAGTCTGGCAGCAGAAAAGCTGATCTCACTGCTGCTTGACCGCAGCAAGCCCAAGGGCTATCGTGGCAGCCGTCTGACCCTTCGCCGGCGCGGCGGCGCAGGGCATAAGAATGCAGCTGCCGGCGCAGGGGCGCCGGTCAAATGCGCCGGCGCCGGGCAGGCTTACGGGATCAGTGTAAGCGTCGATTCGGTCACGAAGTCCTTCGGCGAAAAGGCCGTGCTAAAGCAGCTTGAGCTCACGCTTGCAGCCGGCCGCGTCAGCGTTCTGATGGGGCCCTCCGGGGGAGGCAAAACAACGCTCGCCCGCCTGATCGCCGGCCTCGAAACGCCGGACAGCGGCAGAATTTCTTTTGCGCGGTGGGGACAGCCGTGCGCGCGGCCGCAGCTTGCATATCTTTTTCAGGAGGATCGGCTGCTGCCGTGGCTTAACGTTTACGATAACATGGCGCTGGCGTTTTTGCGCCGCGGCGGCGCGGATTTTGCCGGGACTGCGGCAAAAGAGGGCAGTGCGGAGCAGATGATTAAAGAGATGGCGGCCAGGCTGGAGCTTCAGGAGGTGCTCTTTAAACTGCCGGAGGAGCTTTCCGGCGGCATGAAGCATCGCGTCGCTTTAGGGCGGACTTTTCTCGCGCTTGAGGCCGGGGCGGAGCTGGCTATCTTTGACGAGCCTTTCCGCGGTCTGGACAGGGAGCTGAAGAAGCGTCTTGTTTCCAGCTTGTGGAGTGCTTGTACCAGCGGCCGCACCGTTTTGCTCATCACGCACGACGAAGAAGACGGCGGGCTGGGGGATGTAAAGCTAAGCTGGCTTACAGATCAAAAGAGCTGATGACATGAGAAATGAACTTTCTGACGGCCGGCTCGGCCTCTTCCTCTGAGGGAAAGACGATGTAGATGTTGGTCTTGAGTTCCTCGTTGCTTCTGATCTCTTTGAGAACCAGGGATTCCTGGAGGTAGTTGTCCATTATGCAGCCGGGGAGGATGGCCACGCCCATTTCGTTGGCCGCCAGCGAAAGAGCGGTGCGGTTGTCATCACAGATGAAGTGATAGTCCAGATGAGTGTTTTCGTCCGTGCCGGCGGCCAGGTCGATGAAGCTTTTCCAGCGCCTGACGGTGATCATGGGCTTGTCGCGCAGATCGTGCAGTGAGATCGTATCGTCCTTTCCCGTGTCAAAAAACGACGCGGCGCCCACCGCGACGAGATAGTCCTCTTCCAGCTTGATGTATGTAAAGTGGCTGCTCATCTCAAAGGGAGTGCGGATGAAGACCAGATCGAGCATCGCATTCTTGAGCAGCTCCAGGAGCTCAAAAGTATTTTTTTCGGTGATTTCAAAATGAGTGTCGCTGTAATCGTCAAAGCTCTTGATGTAATCGAGAGAGTAATCGACCAGCGATGTCGTGACGCCCAGACGGATCATGTTGGTGTCTGTCGTAAGCTCTTTTATGATAAGATCGTTATAGGATATCAAGGAGGCAGCCCTGTTATAGAGGAGCTGCCCTTTTTCTGTCAGCTTTACGCCCTTGGAGGAGCGCGGGTTATAGGACAAAAAGTGTTGATGGACCCTAGTCCCAATAAATAGGGTACTCACCTGATTTATGAAATTCGCCCCATACAATTGCATCTCCCCAACCGGGAATTGTATCAGACACCTTTCCCT
>CALWNX010000052.1 GCA_944382925.1 uncultured Clostridia bacterium
CTAAAATACATAAAGTCACTTTAATTGTAGCTGAAAAAAAGAGATAAAAAACAGAGAGCCGAAGCTCTCTGAAAAAATCATTTTTTTATTTGTAATGCGCTCCACCCCAACATTTGACATAGAGCCGGCTTTCTGCTTTCGTCCGGCCAAAGCCCAGGGCTCAGGCTAGGACGATTTTTCTATTTCTTCTTTTCTGGGCATTTCTTTCGCAGCGCGGCCGCTTCGCATGTTCATGTGCGCGGTCGACATCATCAGCTTGATCCTATTGAGCTGGTTGGTGTCGCTGGCGCCCGGATCGTAGTCGATCGCCACGATGTTGGCCTTCGGGAAACGCTCGCGCAGTGCCTTGAACATGCCCTTGCCGATCACGTGGTTCGGCAGGCAAGCAAAAGGCTGCAGACAGGCAATGTTCGTCGCCCCGTCTTTGATCAGCTCGATCATTTCGCCGGTCAGCAGCCAGCCCTCACCGCACTGGTTGCCCACGGAAGCGATCTGCGAGGCCTCGCGCGCCGTATGCTCGATGTGCGACGGCTCCTTAAAGCGGCGGCTCTCCCGCAGCGCCTTGCGCAGCGGCTTTCTGAACCACTCGACGACGGCGATCGCCAGCTGATTGATCTTATACGCCTTGTACGAGCCGGAAAGCTTCTCATAATTGAATTTCTTGTTGTACATGCCGTAGAGGAAGAAATCCACCAGATCCAGCACCACTGCCTCGCCGCCTTCTTTTTCGATGATGTCGACGATGTTGTTGTTAGCGTCCGGGTGATACTTGACGAGAATCTCTCCTACCACGCCCACGCGCGGCTTCTTTTCGTCGTAAAGCGGCAGCTCGTCATATTCGCGCACGATCTTAGGCACCAGACGGCGGAAGGTAGACATCTTGCCGTCGCGGCAGTTTTGCATGATCTGCGCCTCGTATTTTTTCATGATCGCTTCGGCCGAGCCCTTGATCTTCTCATACGGCCTGGTCGCATACAGAAGCCGCTGGAAGAGGTCGCCGTAGAGCGCGCCGATGACCAGCTTCTTGCCCAGTCGCACGCCGATCTTAAAGCCCGGATTGGCCTCCAGCCCCGCCATATTGAAGGAGATGACAGGAATCTGCTCCATGCCCAGGTCCTTGAGCGCTTTGCGCAGAAGCGCGATGTAATTGCTGGCCCGGCAGCCGCCGCCGGTCTGCGACATGATGACCGCCGTCCTGTCCAGATCGAACCGGCCGGATTTGAGCGTGCTGATCATGTTGCCCAGCGTCACCAGCGTCGGATAGCAGGCGTCGTTATTGATGTATTTGAGTCCTTCGTTGATCGAGTTGCGATCCACCGTCGGCACCAGGACTACGTTGTAGCCGCTGGCTTTCATGGCCGGCTCCAGATACTGGAAATGGATCGGCGACATCTGCGGAACGATGATCGTATAATCCTTCTTCATTTCTTTGGTGAAAAGCCTGCGCACGAACGGCTTGTGCTGTCTTAGCGGCTTGATGCCGTTGCGCTCGCGTTCCTCCATGGCCGCCTTGAGCGAGCGGATCCTGATGCGGGCCGCGCCCAGATTGGTGCCCTCGTCTATCTTGAGCACGGTGTAGAGCTTGTTATTGCTTTCCAGAATTTCCTCCACCTGATCGGTGGTGACGGCATCGACGCCGCAGCCAAAGGAATTGAGCTGCACCAGCTCCACATCGTCTCTGCTGCCGGCAAAGTCAGCCGCCTTGTAAAGGCGCGAATGGTAGGTCCACTGGTCGAGCACCCTGATCGGCCGCGGCAGATCGCCGAGATGACAGACGGAGTCCTCAGACAGCACCGCCATATCGTAGGATGTGATCAGCTTGTTCATGCCGTGATTGATCTCTTTGTCAAGATGATAAGGACGGCCGGAAAGAATGATCGCCTTCTTGACGTGTTCTTTGATGTAAGCAAGCGCCCGCTCGCCCTCGCGGCGCACGTCTTCCTTGAAGCGCACTTCCTCTGCTCTGGCCTCGCTCACAGCCGCGCGCACCTCTTCCTCTGTCACGCCGCGATCAGCAAGCAGCTCGGCCAGTCTCTTTACCAGACGCTTATCGTTATCGTACGGCAGGAAAGGATGGCTGAAGGTGACGCCGTTTTCAGCAAATATCTCATCCATGTTGTTGGCGATCACCTCGGGATAGGTGGCCACGATCGGGCAGTTGTAGTGGTTCTGAGATTTCTCATCCTCCTGCTGTTCGTAATTGAGGCAAGGATAGAAGATCCACTTTTCACCCGCCTCGACCAGCGACTTGATATGGCCGTGCACCAGCTTGGCCGGATAGCAGGCCGTATCGGAGGAAATCGTCTCGATGCCCTTTTCGTAAAGCTCCTTGGAGGAATCCGGTGAAAGCACAACTTTAAAGCCCAGCTTCGTAAAGAAGGTGAACCAGAATGGATAGTCCTCGTACATGTTGAGCACGCGCGGCAGCGCCACATGGCCGCGCACGGCCTTTTCCTCGCTCAGAGGCTCGTAGCCGAAAAGTCTTCCCAGCTTGTATTCGTAAAGATCCGGCAGATCGCTGTGAACGTCGCTCTTGCCGGCGCCTTTTTCGCACCTGTTGCCGGTGATGTACCGCTTGCCGTCGGCAAATCTGGTGACAGTCAGCATGCAGCGGTTCTCACAGCCGCCGCATCTGGTATTGGCAGAGCGGGCGCTGAAATCGTCGAGCGCCGCCGCCTTTGTCACGGCTGAATGATGTCCTTCCTGCCAGAAAGCAAGCGAATTGAGCGCGCAGCCGTAGGCGCCCATCAGACCGGCGATGTCAGGTCTTACGACCTCGCGGCCAAGCACCTTTTCGATCGCCCGCAGCACCGATTCATTATAGAAAGTACCGCCCTGCACGACGATCCGCTCTCCTGCTTCCTCAGGATTGCGCAGCTTGATGACCTTGTAGAGCGCGTTCTTGATGACAGAGTAAGAAAGTCCCGCCGCAATATCGCTGATCTTGGCGCCTTCCTTCTGCGCCTGCTTGACCATCGAATTCATGAACACCGTGCAGCGTGTGCCCAGATCGACCGGGCTGTGCGACTTGAGGCCGGCCCTGGCAAAATCCTCCACGCTCATATCGACCGACTTGGCATAAGTCTCGATAAACGAGCCGCAGCCGGACGAGCAGGCTTCGTTGAGCATGATGTTATAGATAGCGTGATCCTTGATCCGCATACACTTCATATCCTGGCCGCCGATGTCGAGGATAAAATCAACGCCCGGCAGAAATTCCTCCGCCGCCTTATAATGCGCCATTGTCTCGATCAGACCCATATCGGCGTTAAAACCGGCCTGAATGAGCCCCTCGCCGTAACCGGTCACGGTCGTATTGCCGATATATGCTCCCTCCGGCAGCAAGGCATAAAGCTCCTTTAACATCTGCCTGGTGGTCTCCAGCGGATTGCCCTCGTTACCCTGATAAAAGCTGTAGAGCAGCCTCTTATCCCTGTCTATCAGCGCCGCCTTGGTCGTCGTCGAGCCGGCATCGATGCCGAGGAACAGCGCGCCCCTGGCCTCTTGCAGCTCTCCTCTGGCGATTTTGGCCCTGGCATGCCGGGCCTTAAAATCCTCATA
The DNA here is from genome assembly GCA_944382925.1 of uncultured Clostridia bacterium. Lineage (GTDB taxonomy): Bacteria > Bacillota > Clostridia > Peptostreptococcales > Anaerovoracaceae > Fimisoma. The sequence goes on from CALWNX010000052.1 coordinate 3,562, forward strand.
TTCTTTTTCGTCCTTAAACAGCGGTTCCATGCGCCTTGCCCCCGCCACCGCGCGGCGGTCAACGCTGTCGATCCTGCCGATCAGCTCGGAAAGGCGCAAAGGCTCAGCTTTATCTGCCATCATCGCCGCTCCGATAGCGACAAAATACTTGGCGTCGTTTGGGAAGATAACCTCGTCCTCTTTGAGGTCTAATGTCTCTACAAAACGTTTGCGCAGCTCCGGCATATATGTAAGCGGTCCGCCCAGAAAGGCCACGTGTCCGCGAATACGCCGTCCGCAGGCCAGACCGCTGATGGTCTGGTTGACGACAGCCTGAAAGATGGAAGCCGCCAGGTCCTCCATCGGCGCGCCCTCGTTGATCAAAGGCTGGATGTCCGTCTTGGCGAAGACGCCGCACCGGGCTGCAATCGGATAGATAACCTTGTAATTCCTGGCCGCCTCGTTGAGGCCACTTCCGTCGGTGTTGAGCAGGATCGCCATCTGATCGATGAAAGCGCCCGTGCCGCCGGCGCAGGTGCCGTTCATGCGCTGCTCGATGCTGCTGCCGAAGAAGGTGATCTTGGCATCCTCGCCGCCCAGCTCGATGGCAACGTCAGTTTCCGGTATCAGCCGCTTGACAGCAAGCGAGCAGGTCACTACCTCCTGCTCAAATTTGGTGTCTATTTTTTCTGCCAGCGCCAGTCCGCCGGAGCCGGTGATCACGCACTGAACCTCGATATTGCCCTTCTGCGCGCTCAGCTCCATCAGCACCTCTTTTACCTTATCAAAAACGCTCGACATGTGCCTTTCGTATTTGCGGTACATTATTTTGTTGTCATTGTCGAGCAAGATCAGCTTCACAGTAGTGGAGCCGACGTCTATTCCCAGTCTCATGCACATTACCTCATCATTAATATATAGTATATATTAACACCTTGAGCGCGCATGCTCACATATATTTTTCGTTAATCTTTGGCACAATTTTTGACGATAGAGTGAACAATTTGCTGGATTTGTGAACTGTTTCAAGATATAATCAGAATATGGAAAGTACGATCAGAGAAAGAACATGGAAGGCAATTTACCGCCTGCTTGACAGAGTTTCGCCTATCGAAGGCGACTGCGGCAGACTATGCGGCGCGGCCTGCTGCACCGTCAGCGGCGAGCTGGCTGACGAAGAACTGGGCATCTACCTCTACCCCGGCGAAGAGAAGCTGCATCAGAACACAGTATTTGACGCCGGGGACTGGCTCGACTGGACCGTCGAAGAGGCAGAGGATTACGAATTCCCCACTTCCTGGCAGGGCCGGGTCTATTTTGTGCGCTGCAAAACTCCGCCCCACTGTCCGCGCCGGCTCCGGCCCCTGCAGTGCCGCACCTTTCCCCTCACCCCGCATCTTGACAAGAACGGACTGCTGACGCTGATCTACAACGATGTAGAGCTGCCCTACCGCTGTCCTCTCATCGAAGACCGCCTTGAGCTGACGCCAAAGTTCGTGCGCGCCACTTATACAGTCTGGTCTCATCTGCTCCGCGACCCGCTGATCTACGATCTGGTCGCCATGGATTCTGCCGCCCGTAGGTTGTAATGAAGTTGTCTTTGGGTTTTCGATTACGGCGGACTTATTATATATCTGATGCGCAATTCAAGTTGAATTTTGCAAAAAAATTCTCCGCTTTCATGCCAATAAGAGCATCAGCCAGTTGAAAAATGAGTTTTTTGCCGAAGCGAGCTGCCTGATGTTGCTTTTTCTTTAACACGATTTACGCCATGCGTTTTTTCAACATAGCGGTGAAGGCTAAAAATCGCAGACAGCGGGGCTGTCTGCGGCGAGATTTGCTTGCAGTGGAATTGGTCTACAGTCTGAATCGCCCTACAGCAGGGCGATTTCTTTTTTATATAATCTTCTCAGCATGATGGCGCTGTAGGTAACGCCCAGGATTTCTGCCAGCGGGAAGGCCATCCACGAAAGCGTGACGCCGCCGATCCTGATGAGGATAAAGGCCAGCGGCAGAATGCCAAACAGCTGCCTGATCAGCGAGCCGTAGAGGCTGAGCATGCCGTGACCCGTGCCCTGAAACAGCGTGCCGGTGATGATGCCGAACGAAGCCGGGATGAAGCAGATGCTGATCAGTCTCAGCGCCGGAATACCGATCTCGTACATCTCCGGCGAAGCGTCGAACATCATCAGAAGCTGACGCGGCAGGAGCTGGAACAAGAGCGTGCCCAGCACCATGACCACAAAGGCGACCTTGAAGGCTGACTTGTAAGTAGCCATCAGCCTCTCCCTGTCGCAGGCGCCGTAGTTATAGCCCATGATCGGCATCGCGCCCTGATTGAGACCAAAGACCGGCATGAACACGAAGGACTGGATCTTGAAGTATATACCGAGTACGGCCACCGCCGTCGTCGAATAAACCACCAGAATCATGTTGTAGAAAATTATCATTATCGAACCGATGGACTGCATCACTATCGAAGGCAGGCCCACCTTGTAGATGTCCTTTACGATCTGCCAGTCCATCTTAAAGCCCCTGAGCTTGATGGAAACCAGATGTTCTCCTCTGATGACGATGATAACTCCCACCAGCATACCGCACATCTGACCGATGACGGTTGCCAGAGCCGCACCGGCCACGCCCATTTCCGGCATGCCGACCAGTCCGAAGATGAGGATCGGATCCAGTACGATGTTGACGATAGCGCCGGTCAGGCCGCAGAGCATCGGGGCGACCATGTTGCCCGTGGATTGCAGCACCTTTTCCAGCACCACCTGAATATTGATGAACAGAGAACCGACGCAGACGATCACGCAGTACTCGCAGGCGGCGTCGAATATATAAGTTCCCTCCTCGGCATAGCCGGCCACGAAGATCTTCGTGAAGAAAACGCCGATGATGAGAAAGATCAGATAGTTGAAGAGGCCGATCCTGATACTGGTGCTGGCAGCCTTGTCGGCTTCCTCCTGATTCTTGGCGCCCAGCCTTCTGGCGATCAGCGAATTGATACCTACGCCGCTGCCGACGGAAAGCGCGATGATCATCATCTGCAGCGGATTGACGATCGAGACAGCCGTCAGCGCGTCCTCGCTGATGCGCGAAACGAAGATGCTGTCCACCACGTTATACAGAGCGTTGATCGTCATCGAAAGGATGGCCGGCAGGGCCATGTTAAAAAGCAGCTTGTTGACGGGCATGGTTCCCATCTTGTTGTCATGTAATTGTCTCTTTTCTTCCATTCATTTACCTCATTTTTCATTTCACGATTGAGTATTATACAATAAAATATTTACAAATTCAACCTTTATGGTATTATAGTCTGTGTGACTTTTTTAAGAAACGAGGATATTATGTTAGACAGAAATGAAGAAATACAGAGAAGACGGATCTTCGGCATCATCTCCCACCCTGATGCCGGCAAGACGACGCTGACGGAAAAGCTGCTCCTGCACGGCGGGGCGATCCGCCAGGCCGGCACCGTCAAGGCCAGGCGCAACGACAAGTTTGCCACTTCCGACTGGATGGAGATCGAGAAGCAGAGAGGCATCTCCGTCACCTCCTCCGTCATGCAGTTTGAATACGCCGGCAAGGTGATCTCGATCATGGACACTCCCGGCCACAATGATTTCGGCGAGGACACCTACCGCATCCTCACCTCGGTAGACAGCGCGGTGATGGTCATCGACGGCGCCAAGGGTATCGAGGCTCAGACGCGCAAGCTCTTTCGCGTCTGCTCCCTGCGCGGCATCCCGGTCTTCACCTTCATCAACAAGCTCGACCGCGAAACCAAAGATCCCTTTGACCTCATTCAGGAGCTTGAGGACGTGCTGGGGCTGCCGTCCGTGCCCGTGACTTGGCCGATCGGCTGCGGCCTGAATTTTCAGGGCGTATACGACATCCTCAAAAATGAGGCCATCCTCTACAAGGCCGGCAAGACCATCAAACTGGGCGCAGCGGGCGTTTTCGGTCCTGAGCTTGAAGAGGAAATCACCGGCTTCAATCTGCAGGCTCTGCGCGATGAGATCGAGCTGATTCAAGGCGCAGGCAACGAATTCGACATGGAAAAGATCTCCCGCGGCCAGCTTTCGCCGGTCTTTTTCGGCTCGGCGCTGGCTGACTTCGGCACGGTGCCTTTTCTCGAGCACTTCCTCGACATGTCTCCCGCCCCCGGTCCGCGGAAAACCCTGGACGGCGAGGTCCGCCCCGAAGACGATTTTTTCAGCGGCTTCATCTTCAAGATTCAGGCCAACATGAACCCCGCCCACCGCGACCGGCTGGCTTTCCTGCGCATCTGCTCGGGCACCTTTGAACGCGGCATGAGCGTCCGGCTCTCGCGCACCGGCAAGGAAATGAAGCTGGCGCAGTCGACGATGCTGATGGCCAATCAGCGGGAAAACGTTGACGAAGCGATCGCCGGCGACATCATCGGCATCTACGATACGGGAAACTATCAGATCGGCGATACCCTCTCGACCCGCCGCGAGCCGCTCTTTTTTGAACCGCTGCCGACCTTCCCGCCGGAGCTTTTCGCTCTGGTGAGCCCGAAGGATACGATGAAAGCCAAACAGTTCCAGAAAGGCGTTTCGCAGCTGGCGCAGGAAGGCGCGATCCAGGTTTATCACAATCAGTACAACGAAATCGTGGCCGGAGCCGTCGGCCAGCTGCAATTTGAAGTCTTCCAGTATCGGCTGGAAAACGAATACAACGCCAAGGTGCGCATGGACCGCCTGGACTTTTCCCTCGCCCGCTGGCTGAGCGCCGAGGACAGCGAAGCATCGCGGCTGGAAAAGATCAAGGGAATGCTCGATTCGCGCACGATGCTGGTGTACGACCACTTCGAGCGGCCGCTGATCCTCTTCGCCAACCAGTTCACGCTCAATTACTTCTGCGAAAAGCACGAGGATCTGAAGCTGCTCGAGGCCATGGAGGTCCAGAGCGCGCGCGTTTAAGTTGTCTGTTTTGGCTCAGGCGCCGCAAAAAGCCAACATTTCCTCCCATTTTCATCCATTTTTCGGTCATACGGGAGCGCATGTTGGCTTTTTGAAAGCAATATATGATTTCGGACAACAGTTTTTTGCAAAATCGTTGTCCATTTCCGTATCCGACAGGCAAAAAGCCAACATCGAGCTGAGCGGAGTTTGCCTGCACTCTGAACTGCTCCTTACGAGACAGCTCCTGTTTTTATGAGCACCTTCATGGCATCAAGCACGTGATCCTTATCGTCATTATATGTACCTGTCACCGAGATGCTCTGGCCGTCAACGATGGCGTTGATACCCATCTGTGTCGCTGCCGGCATCTCCATGAGCGCCTCGCGGCCACCCAGAGCTTCGATCTGCTCTTCCGTGATGCTGCCGCTTTCGATCATCAGATCGATCAAATCATCGGTCAGTCTCGTCTCCGCCTCATAATAGATGAGCGGCTCGCCGGCAAAGTTCATCAGCTTGCTGTCGACAATCTCAAAGCCTGAGACGTTCATGGCGTCAAGCTGCTCCAGCAGGTCAGCCAGATCATCCTCGTCGAGCGGACCCTCGTAAGGACCGTTGACGATCACGTTTACATTTGAGGTGGACGCCGAACCCTCCATCACATCATCGATATCATAGATTGAGAAATTGTTCAGCGAGCTGTCAAATACCCACTGATCCGCATCGTACTTGGCGCTGAAGCCGTCGTAAGAAGCTTCTTCTGCATTCTCAGGCACTTCAACGTCGGCAAGCTCCGGATAAGCTTCCGCCGCAGGTTCATCGCCGCCGCAGGAGGTCAGAACCGGCAGGCAAAGCATGCACAGCAGGCCGAGCAGCAGCACCAGAAATTTCTTTTTCATCGCTTTTCCTTTCTTTACACTTAACGCAAATTTATTTTAAATTGGGCAGAGCTATAAGCCGGGTTCTGTATTTGGCAATCATCTATCTCGACTTGCCATTGCTGACAAGCTCCAGCGACCTACCTTGCGGGAGGCGGCGGGCAACCGCCTTTTGCCCCTATTTGGTCTTGCTCCGGATGGGGTTTACACGGCCGCCATGTCTCCATGACGCCGGTGAGCTCTTACCTCACCATTTCAACCTTACCACGGCCTTACCCGTTTCGGCGGAATGTTTCTGTTGCACTTTCCCTATAGTTACCTACGCCGGACGTTATCCGGCATCCTGCCCTGCGGAGCCCGGACTTTCCTCATCCCCCTTCTGCCGGAGCTTGCCCTCCGGCAGCGGAAAACGCGACTGCCTGCTCTACCCAAATTAAAATCTAGAACAAATATGCCACAAAGGTGATCGAATATGTAACCACTACCGCCGCGATCAGCACAATCACCACGACCTTGGCTACAAACGATCTGTCAGGTTTCTTTTTCCCTTTCATATTTTACCCCTTTTAAAACAATTGGTCAAACGGATCGAGATTGAGCTTAGAAGCGATAATCTCGCAAGAGCCGCCCGCCATCATCGTGCGCAGATAAGCGCACATGTTATCGGTAAAGATTTTTTCGCTGCCGTAATGGCCGATGTCCAGGACGTTGAGCCCCAGCGCCTTGGCCGTCTGCGCCGTATGATACTTAAGATCCCCCGTTATGAAGAGATCGCAGCCCGCCTGATGGGCAGCGTAAATAAAATCTCCGCCGGCGCCGGTGCAGACAGCGATCTTGGCGGCCGGCTGCCCGGCATCACCGCAGAAGCGCAGGCTGCGGCGGTCAAGTCCTAGCCAGCTCACCAGCTGCTGCGTATATTCGGCAATATCGCATTCGCCGTCCACATAACCTACGCGCAGGTAGCCTTCTTCATCCGCCTCGATCAGCGCGACATCCTGCAGATGAAGAAGCGCGGCGAGATAATCGTTGTTTCCGCCCCGGCATCTGTCAAACGGCGTATGGCTGGCATAGACGCTGATACCGGCGCGGATGAGGGAATAAATCATATTTCCCGTAACATCGTTACTGTCAACCTTATGTAGGCCGTCAAAGATAAGCGGGTGATGGGTAATCACCACCTCGGCGCCGGCATCGCGTGCTTCCTGCGCCACCGCCGGCGTCATCTCCAGCGCCACGAGCACGCGCCCGATCTCCTGCTTGGGGCCAGCGCCAAGGAGCTGCCAGCCGGAATTATCCCACTCTGCCTGCAGCGAAAGCGGCGCTCTCTTTTCGATTATTCTTGTCAGCTCAGCGATATTCATAGTTTTTTTATCAGCCTTTCCAGATAATCTATCCTGTACTGCCTGCTTCTGATCGCTTGTCGGTCAGGGGCGCTGCTCTGCCTCAGTCCGGCCAGGATGTGTTCTTCCTCGGCCAGTTTGCGCCTGAGATATTCCTCTGTCAGCGGATTCTTGAAATCGATCAGCGTATGCGGATACTGATATTCTATGCGCTCGGGGCCCAGATTACGCGATACGGCGCGCTCGCCGGGCTCTGCGGTAATGATCTCACAGATATACCGGCCTTCTTTGGCCAGCTGCTCACGCGTGATGTGAAAGCCGCTGTTGAGCAGCCAGTAACGCAGGCGGCCGATATTATTGCGCGGCTGCAGGATCAGCCGTTCAAAAGCAAGAGACTTGGCGCGGTCCTGCGCGAGAATGTCGCAGATGAGGATACCGCCCATGCCGGCGATAACCACGCAGTCGGCCTCATGAGGCTTTATGACCTCAAGGCCGTTTCCCAGGCGCAGATCGAAGCTTTCGTGCGGAAAATAGAGGCGGCAGTTATCAGCCGCCTTCTGCAGCGAGCCGCTGCTGATGTCGCTCATGATCACCTTTGGCGCAATACCGCGCTCCCATAGATAAAGCGGCAGATAGCCGTGATCGGTGCCGACATCGAGCACTCTCTGACCGGGCCTGACCTCCGCCGCCATTGCTGACAGTCTGTCGTTTAATCTTATCATCAACTGAAAATCCTTATTCGAGATAGTCCTTGAGCTTCTTGCTCCTGCTCGGATGGCGCAGCTTTCTCAGCGCCTTGGCCTCTATCTGCCGGATTCTTTCTCTGGTGACGTCGAATTCCTTGCCGACCTCCTCCAGCGTCCGGGCCCGGCCGTCCTCCAGTCCGAAGCGCAGCTTGAGCACCTTCTGCTCTCTTTCTGTCAGCGTGTCGAGCACCTCGACCAGCTGCTCCTTGAGCATGGAAAAGGCGGCTGCTTCAGCCGGCGCCGGCACATCCTCGTCAGGAATAAAGTCGCCCAGATGGCTGTCCTCCTCCTCGCCGATCGGCGTTTCCAGCGAAACAGGCTCCTGCGCGATCTTCTGAATCTCGCGCACTTTATCCACGGAAATACCCATCTCCACGGCGATCTCCTCCGGCGACGGCTCGCGGCCGTAGGTCTGCAGAAGCTGGCGCGATACGCGAATCAGCTTGTTGATCGTTTCTACCATGTGCACCGGAATCCTGATCGTGCGCGCCTGATCGGCGATCGAGCGCGTGATGGCCTGTCTGATCCACCAGGTCGCATAGGTGGAAAACTTGTATCCCTTGGTATAGTCGAACTTGTCCACCGCCTTGATGAGGCCGAGGTTGCCTTCCTGAATGAGGTCGAGAAAGAGCATGCCCCTGCCGACGTAACGCTTGGCGATGCTGACCACCAGCCTCAGGTTGGCTTCACAGAGCCGCTTTTTAGCGCTTTCGTCTCCTTCCTCCATCCTCTTTGCCAGCTCAATTTCCTCATCAGCCGAAAGCAGCGGCACCTTGCCGATCTCCTTCAGGTACGTGCGCACCGGGTCGTCTACGGCTATGCCTTTAGGCAGCGTGGCTTCCAGATCGATCTCGCCGGACTCGTCGATCATCAGATCATCGTCTGGTTCAACATCATGAGCCTCATCCATGATGATGTCGAAATCGTCGGGCTCGGCTTCGGAAACGATCTCGATGCCTTTGGACATCAGAGTCTCATAAATATCGTCGACCTGATTTTTATCGAGATCGGCCTGATCAAGCACATCGGCGATCGCAGAATATGTCAGCTGATTTTTGCTCTGTCTGCCTTTTTCCAGCAGCAGATTGAGAAGCTCCTGCTTTTTATCGGCTGTAACTCCTTCTTCACCGCTGTCATGCTCTTCATTTACTTCGTAATCTTTGATTTGTTCATTTGACATGCTTCTTTCCCCCATGTGCTTTCATTTCTCGCTGTATCTCCATCAGCTCCAGTGTGAGCTCGCGCGCGGAATCTGCGTTAGCTTCTTCATCTGCCAGCGAAAGAAGGTCGAGCACTCTTTTTTCCCGCTCCCGCAAAAGTCGGAGCGTGTTGTTCTGTAAGCACTCGGTCAGCACCTCGTCAGCCTTGCCGGCGATGACGACGTTATCGAGCGCTGCAGCCAGCTTTTCGCTTTCCGCCGGTTCCAGCAGATCGTTGATCTGCGCCAGATCGAAATCTCCTTTGGTGCCATATAGCTCAAAGATGATATCGGCGACGCGGCGCGCCAGCTGGCAGCCGAAAATATTTTCTGCCGCCAGAATATCCTCCGTCAGAGGCGGCTCGGTGAGCAGGCACTTGAGTACGGTAGCCTCGGTCGCCGACAGCCCGTCCTGCTGCCCGTCCGCTTTACGCTCGGCAGAGACCGGCCTGGTACTCTTAGTATTGCCTGAGATTTCCAATTTTATCGCGCCCTCGGCTATTCCAACCTCACGGGCGATTTTTTTGATATAAAGATCAGCCTCTACCGGGCTCAGCTCGTTTAAGACGGGCTTGATACGCTTCATGTAATCGAGCTTGCCCTCTTCACTGTTCATGTCGAGATCTCTTTTGGCAGCCTCGAGCTTATAATCTACATACGGCATCGCTTCGGCCGCCAGCTTGACAAAGGCCTCGCGTCCGTTTTTCTTGATATATTCGTCCGGGTCCTTGCCGTCCGTGACATGCAGAACCCTGATCCGGCAATCCTGGCCTCTGAGCACCTCGATCCCTCTAAGCGCCGCCTTCTGTCCGGCGGCGTCGGCATCATAGGAAAGCACGACGTTCTTGGTATATCTGCTGATGAGCTTGGCCTGATTGTCAGTCAGCGCCGTACCGAGCGAAGCCGCCACATTCTTGACGCCGGCCTGGTAGAGGGAAATAACGTCCATGTAGCCTTCGACGATGATGGCCGAGCCCTCCTTGCCGATATCCTGCCGGGTCAGATTGAGAGCATAAAGGTTGTTCTTTTTTTGAAAAACACGGTTCTCCGGTGAATTCAGATACTTGGGCGCAGCCGCAGACTCAAGAGCCCGTCCGCCGAAGCCGATCACCCGGCCGCTGGTGTTGATGATGGGAAACATCACCCGATTTCTGAATTTATCGTAGTAGCGGCCGCCCTTCTCGGCGATGAGCCCCAGCTCAAGAAGCAGCTTTTCGTCTGTGCCTTTTTCCTGGAAATAACAGTAAAGGCTGTCCCACTTTTCGTCAGCATAGCCGAGACCGAATTTGGCGATCGTGGCATCCTCGATCTGCCTCCCCTTCATATATGTATACCCGGCATTTGCGCTTTCAGTCATGCTTCTGTAAAAAAAGCGTGCCGCTTCTCTGTTTATTTCGTAATACTTTTCTCTGTCGTCATTATAAACGTTTTTTTGGATGTTTATGCCATATTCGCCCGCGAGCTTTTCTACTGCCTCACTAAAGTCAAGGTTATAATAGCGCTTGACGAAGCCGAGCAGATCGCCGGAGGCGCCGCAGCCAAAGCAGGTAAAGATCTGCTTCTGCGGCGAAACGACAAACGAAGGGGTCTTTTCGTTATGAAAAGGACAAAGCCCCTTAAAATTGGCGCCGGCGCGCTTAAGCTGCACTACTCTGCCGATTACATCGACGATATCGATCTGACTGCGAAGCTCTTCAATTGACTCTTTGCTATAAGAAAAACTCATCTTTTGCTCCAAAAACACCTTTCTATGTCTTTATACGCAAAAAATGAGCTTTTTCCTTTTTTTATGTTCAAAAAATTTTGCAAAAATTACTTCCAGCTTTTGGGAACGAAGAGCTCTGTATAAATGTTGAGAGCGAATCTGTCCGTCATGCCGGCCACATAGTCCTTGACCGCCTCGTTGATGCCGTCGCGCCTGGCGATTTCCTGCAGTTCGCGCGGCAGCCGGCGAGGGTGCTTGAGGAAATATTCGTACAGCGAGCTGATAACGACCTCGACCTTGGCCAGATCCTCCTCGCGCTTAACGCGGCCGCTCTTATAGACATGCGAGAACATGAAGCTGCGCAGTTTGTTAAGCTCTTCTCTGTAAGCCGCGCTCTGCCTGATCTCATCACGACCGTCGCTGTTTCTGATCACGTCGGTAACCATGTTGTTGATGCGTTCTCTGTGCGAGCGGCCAAAGAGCTCCAGCGAAGATGCCGGTATGTCCTCCATGGAAATGACGCTGCTTCTGAGGGCGTCGTCGATGTCGTGGTTGATGTAGGCAATCCTGTCGCTGAGCTTGACGATCTGCCCTGCAGGGGTAAAGGGAAGGCCGCCTGACGTGTGGGGCAGGATGCCGTCTCTGACCTCGGCGGTCAGGTTCATGCCGGTGCGTGAAGCACTCGACTCAAGAACGTCTACCACGCGCAGACTCTGCACGTTGTGCGCAAAGCCGCCGGGATGAATGCTGTTAAGCACGTCCTCGCCGTTATGACCAAAGGGCGTGTGACCGAGATCGTGCCCCAGGGCGATCGCTTCCGTCAGATCCTCGTTCAGATTGAGGCTGCGGGCGATAGTCCTGGCAATCTGCGAAACCTCGATCGTATGCGTCAGCCTGGTGCGGAAGTGGTCTCCCTCCGGCGCCAGAAAAACCTGTGTCTTGTGCATCAGGCGGCGGAAGGACTTGGAATGGATGATCCTGTCGCGGTCACGCTGAAATTCAGTTCTGAGCGCACATTTTTCTTCTTCCTGCGCTCTTCCTTCAGACAGGGCGCTCTTGGCTGCCAGCGGTGAAAGCACCGCAAATTCTCTCTTTTCCAGTTCCTCTCTTAAAAGCATGCTCCCTCCTGTTTCCTATTTGATGCCCGTGTGCCCGAAACCGCCTGCTCCGCGCTCGCTGCCGGCGATCTCCTCTACAAGCGTGAATGCGGCTCTTTCGTAGCGCGCAAAGACTACCTGCGCGATCCTGTCGCCGTCGTGGATGGTGTAGTGCTGATCGCCGAAATTGATCAGCGGCACGTTCCATTCGCCTCTGTAATCGCTGTCCACTGTGCCCACGCCATTGACCAGGCCGATGCCGTGTTTGATCGAAAGACCCGAACGGGCCCGTACCTGCGCCTCGATGCCGGGCGGCAGTTCGACGTAAAGTCCCGTCGGTATCAGCCTTCTCTCGCCCGGAGCCAGCGTCACCGGCTCAGAAAGATAAGCCCTCAGGTCGGCGCCGGCGCTGCCCGGCGTCTCATACGAAGGCAGGCGGCCACTCCTGCTGATTATCCTGATCTGTGTCTTCATAATCTCTGTCATATTTTTCTCCCGCTAGCCTCTGACCATTTTTTTCAGGGCAGCTTTTTTGTTGCTCACCAGAACGGCGCTGTAGTTAGCCGGATTGCAAACCAGCGGTTTGATCGCCTCGATGCTTTCGCGGCTGACGCTGTCAAGACCGTTCAGCACTTCTTCCTCCGTGTACACTCTGCCCAGCAGCAGAAGGTTCTTGCCGATCGTGAACATGCGGCTGGCCACGTTTTCCTGCCCGAATATGTAGCTGCTCTTGAGCTGCTCGCGCGACATGGAAAGCTCCTCCTCGCTGACACCCTTTCTGTCCAGAAGGTCGAGCTCCTCCTTGATGCCGTCGATGGCCTGTGCCACCTTGTCGTGGCTGACGCCGGCGTAGATGTTAAAGTAGCCCGCCGTGCTGAAAGCGCTGTTCATCGAATAGACGCTGTAGGCCAGACCCTTTTCTTCTCTTATATTCTGGAAAAAGCGCGAGCTCATGCTGCCGCCCATGATGTTGTTCAGCACCGAAAAGGTGTAATAGCGCGGATCGTCTAAGGCGATCGATCTGGTTGCCAGACAGATATGCGACTGCTGAATGTCCTTGACGATCGAGCGGTATGACGGCGCCGTTGTTTCCTGGCTGCCGGCCCCGGCCGCGCTGTTTTTCTCTCTTTGCGCGCCGAGAGATGCAAACTTATACGCCAGATAGGCATAGATCTGTTCTTCGTCTATATTGCCGGCCACCGAGATCACGATTGCATCTCTGGTATAAGTCCTCTCCTTGTAGGCGCTTATCACCGGATGCGTGATCCTTTTGAGCGAGGAAGGCGTGCCGATGATGGAGTTGGCCAGCGGACTGCCCTTGAAAACCAGTTCCATGACCGCGTCGTGCGCCATGTCGTCGGGCTGGTCTTCGATCATCTTGATTTCTTCACAGATGACCTTGCGTTCCTTGGTCATTTCTCTGCTGTCAAAGACGCTGCCGGTCAGCATGTCCAGCAACACGTCTGCGCCCTCAAACAGATGAGTGTTCAGCGATTTTACATAATAGCAGGTCGCTTCTTTGCCGGTAAAGGCGTTCATCTGACCGCCGATTCTGTCGATGTCCTCGGCGATGCGACGGGCGCTGCGCTTATGCGTGCCCTTGAACATCATATGTTCGATAAAGTGGGATATTCCCGCTACTTCTCTGCTTTCATCCACTGCGCCGTTGCGCACCCAGATGCCGATGGCAGCCGAATTGACATGGCTGATTTTTTCGGTCACTACGCGCACTCCGCAGGGAAGTGTTTTAATCTTGATATTTTCCATATTAGCTCCTCTCCTCTGGTATTGTAACACACTTTTTCGCATTTTCATATATTATCAGAGAAAGATATTGGACCATTTAAGGAGGTAAATTTTATGAGCTGCTTTGGTGGAAGGGTTTCACAGGACCTCTATCAAAATTGCTGTAACGCCAATAGCCTCTGCGAATTTAACGGCGATCTTGACAGTCTCAAATCTGAGCCTGTCTATGTGCAGAAGGTGTTCGACGCGGTTCTTTTTAACCTGCAGGGCATGAAAACCGTGCAGAACCAGACCTTCGCGCCTCAGCTGCCGCCGGGCTGCAGAGTAAAGCGAGTTATAGATATAAGATGCAAGAGGAGCTTCAACCCTTACAATGTCGACGATCCGGCCAATCTGAAGCTGGACGTCTGCACCAGTATTTCCGGCGCCACTTTTTTGCAGAACTGCAAAGGAGAATATCTGAGCGTAGTCGGCGCCGACGGCAACTATTCGGAACGGCTGCTGTACGCGGAAACCGACAGCTGCGACGAGCGCTGCATGGGTACGCCTGTCTTCGGTACGCAGAACATCGCCATCACCGGCAATGTGATCATCGAGCTTGATCTTTTGGTTTCCGACGCCTGCAACAACGATTCTGTCTTCACAGTCTGTGCCAATGTCAACATCGCTGACGAGTCGCAGCCGCTGATACTTACCAACTTCTTTGAGATCTGCATGCCTTCGGCCATGGACAGCGCCTTCCTGCCGCGCTTCACGGAACTGGCAAACTCCGCCTGCGAAGCGCGTCTGGCTACCAACAACTGCGGCCGCGACCTGACGGTCGATCACGACGGCTGTGTCAGCGGCAATCTGATCATCGCCATCTGCGTGACCTGCGAAAAGAAGATCGTCGTGCCGGTTCAGCTCTGCGTGCTCTCGACCGGCTATGCACAGGCGGCCGTGCAGCAGAACGCGATCTGTACGACCTTCCCGCCTCTGTATCCTAACCAGATCAGGCCTGAGGACACTCAGGCCGGCTGCGGTCCTGCTGCCGGCGCCCGCACCTCTGACGAGGGACCTGCGGCGGGCTGTCAGGATCCTTGCGATCCTTGCGACGACTGCTGCTGCGACGACGCACCAGGCCACAGCGGCCATCATCCGCACCGCCCGCAGCCGCGCAGGTAGGCGTCCAGTCAGCCGCGGGCGGTGCTGCCGCGCGGCAGATAACGTGCCGGGGCCGCCCTGCGGGGCGGCCCCGTGGCAGGATGTAGCAAAACCCCAGACAATTGTCTGAGGTTTCAGACTGTAGACAAACTCCGCGACAACCTCATTTGCGAAATTATCTGGGGATGGGTGCTGGCTTTCTCTTCGTTTATTCGGTGAATGTTGTATTTTTTTTGAAGAAACAAAAAAACTACAACAATTGAGCGTCAGCCGGGCCGTATTTGCGAGCGCCATGGGCGCGATGTTGTAATATTTTGCAAATTCCTGCCGTAATTACAACCAAAAGGTTGTAGCCATGGCAGCTTTCTCTAAAAAATACAACATCGGCTGTTTTGGTCACATACGGGCGAAATGGCATCAGTCGCCGGCGTTGTCCATTTCTGTATCCGGCAGGCAAAAAGCCAACATCGAGCTGATTTGTGCTCGCCGCGGCTATCTGCGGCGAGATTTGCTTGCAGCGGAGTTTGACTACAGTCTGCGCAGGGGTTATAATAATACCGATATTCAAAAGCACAGGAGAAAGAAAAATGGACAATTCCATCTGCTACATCGTCGGCGCGGGCGAGCAGTTTCATACCCTGCCCCGGCCCGCACAGGGCGATCTTGTGATCGCTGCCGACGGCGGCTATGCCTTTCTTGCCGCGGCCGGCATCGCAGCTGATATATTCGTCGGCGATTTCGACTCGCTGGCTCCGGAAAGCAAGGCTGACGGAGCTAGCGGAGCGGGCAATGCGGGCGGAGCACAAAAGCCTGCTTTCCCTGCTTCGTGCCGCGTTGTCCCGCTGCCGGTAATTAAAGACTGCACCGACACGGCCGCCGCGATCGAGCTCGGTTTGGAAGCAGGCTATCGCCGCTTTTACATTTACGGCGGCACCGGCGGCCGCCCGGATCACACTCTGGCCAATATCCAGTGTCTGGCCGCAATCGCCCGCCGCGGCGGACAGGCCAGCCTCATAGACCGCGACAACGTTATCACCTGCATCTGCAACGGTTCACTTTCCTTTCCTCCGCAGGACAGCGGTTTTATCTCCGTTTTTTCGCTCAGCGACTGCTCCCTGGGAGTCAGCGAAAGCGGGCTCAAATATACGATCACTGACGCCAGGCTTACCAATACCGTGCCGCTTGGGGTGAGCAACGAATTTACCGGCGCAGCAAGCGAAATCTCCGTGCAAAACGGCACGCTGATCATCGTTTATCCATATCAGCTCTTGCACAGAGCTGTCTACAAAAGCTACATATAAAGGAGGACCATTATGAAAGACAAGCATATCGAGACCCTTTGCCTGCAGGGCGGCTACAATCCCGGCAACGGTCAGCCGCGGCAGCTGCCGATAGTACAGAGCACCACCTTCCGCTACGAGACCAGCGCCGATATGGCCAAGCTCTTCGATCTGGAATCTAACGAATACATGTATTCGCGCCTTGCCAATCCGACCTGCGACCAGGTGGCCCAAAAAATAGCCGCCCTCGAAGGCGGCAGTGCTGCCATGCTCACCAGCTCCGGTCAGGCCGCTAATTTCTATGCCGTGTTCAACATCGCCTCGGCCGGAGATCACATCGTGGCCTCCTCAACCATCTACGGCGGAACCTTTAACCTCTTTTCCGTTACCATGAAACGCATGGGCATCGACTTCACCTTCGTCGATCCTGACTGCACGGCGGAAGCGCTTGATGCTGCTTTCCGTCCCAACACGAAGGCGGTTTTCGGCGAAACCATCGCCAATCCGGCTCTGACAGTGCTCGATATTGAAAAATTCGCCCGCGCCGCCCACGAGCACGGCGTGCCGCTGATCGTCGACAACACCTTTGCCACGCCAATCAACTGCCGCCCGTTTGAGTGGGGAGCCGACATCGTCACTCACTCCACCACCAAGTACATGGAAGGTCACGCGGCGACCATCGGCGGCTGCATCGTCGACAGCGGCAAGTTCGACTGGACAAAATATCCCGACAAATTCCCGGGTCTGTGCACGCCCGACGACAGCTACCATGGCGTAACCTACACGGAAAAGTTCGGTCTGGAAGGAGCCTTTATAACCAAGGCGGTCGCCCAGCTCATGCGCGACTTCGGCTCCACCCCTTCGCCGCACAGCGCATTTCTGCTCAATCTCGGCCTCGAAAGCCTGCACGTGCGCGTCGAGCGCCACTGCGCCAACGCCCTGAAAATGGCACAGTTCCTCAAGGCCAGCGACAAGATCTCCTGGGTCAGCTATCCGGGGCTTGCCGGCGACAAATACTACGAGCTGGCCTGCAAGTACCTGCCAAAAGGCACCTGCGGCGTGATCAGCTTCGGCGTCAAAGGCGGCCGTCAGGCGGCAGAAAGCTTTATGGGCCATCTTAAGCTGGCCTCGATCGAAACGCACGTGGCCGACTCGCGCACCTGCTGTCTGCACCCGGCCAGCTCCACACACAGACAGATGAACGACGAGCAGCTCCTGGCCGCCGGCGTATCTCCTGATCTGATCAGGCTTTCTGTCGGACTAGAAAACGCCGACGATCTGATCGCCGACGTCGAAAATGCTCTTGCGCAAATTTAATTAAGGCTTGCAAGGGAATCGATCATATCAACCGCATTCCCCGCATTTCCCCCGCAGCTCTTTAATCCGCCTCGCGCATCATCATGGCGATCGTAATGCGCGTGTTGGTTTCATAGGCGCGGAAAGGCTGGTGCAGAGCCCGCTCCTTGCTCCAGTACAGCTTCTTGTGCGCGGCAAAGATCTCATCGGCGGACTTGCCCTCCGCAATCAGGCGGCTATAAAAATCGCGTTCTTTTGTAGCGATATCAATATATATGTCAAAATATCGATCTTTAAGCTCATCCGCTACAAAGCCGAAATGTGGTGTAATGATATCTTTGTGCGCAAGCAGGCGGCAAAAAAGCGCCGACTCGAAGCTTTCCTCAAAGCTCTTGAGCACGGAGGTGTGCATGCGGCCGCTGCTCTCAAGCACGCCTGTAGACTCGCTCGCAAGTAAGACCCCTGCCGGCGCCAGCAGATACGACATGCTGCAGTCGGTGTGCCCCGGCGTAGCAAAGCAGAGCAGCTCTTCATCCCCCAGCGAAACCACATCACCGCTCTCAAGCACACGGTCCACGCGCAGCCCAAAAGCCGTGATCTCTGACGGATCGCGTCCGTAAGCCTCTGCTGCGCTTTGCCCCATGGATGCTATCATTTTGAGCGCGCCGGGTCGTGCGAATACCTCGCGGGCCTTGGCAGCGCCTAAGACCAGCGCCTGCGGCCAGCGCTTTAATATATAAGGTAGCGCGCCCACGTGATCGTAATGCGAATGTGAAATCACTATATAGTCGAGCGGGCGCCCGGCGAGCTCGCGCGTGAGGTTTTCCTCAAGCTCGCGGTGAAAGCAGGCCATGCCCACATCGTGCAGCGCCGTCCTTTCGCTGCCCAATATCAGGGTCGCCAGTCCGCCCGGACCACCGCTCACATCTTTTATCAGCCTGGCATACTGTTCCTTTACCATCTAGCCGTTCTCCCCTTTCCGCAGTCTGTTTTCTTTATATTCGCCGTAGCTGAAGAAAACAAGCCCGATCCAGATGATAGCAAAGGCGATCAGCTGCACGCTCTCAAACGGCTCTTTAAAGAGAAAGATACCGATAAAGAGCGATATAGTCGGCGAAATATATTCTGTCAGCCCCACCACGAAGAGATTGAGCTTGCGGGCGGCGCTGGCAAAAAGCCCTAGCGGCAGGGCGGTGACAATGCCGCACAGGAGCAGCAGAACAAATTTATGCGGCTCGCCTGCGGCCAGCGCACCCCGTCCGTTTAGCTCCAGATATACGATCACAGCCAGCGCCAGCGGCGCCCAGAAGACCGTTTCGTAAAACAGAGAAATCAGCGGCGGGAGCGAAAAGCTCTTCTTCGCTGCCGCATAGACGGCAAAGGTCAGCGCCACGCCCAGGGCGATCAGCGGCACCTGCTTGAAATACCAGATCACGGCCGCCACGCCGGCCAGAGCAAAGCAAAGCGCGATCACCTTGTATGTGCTCAGTTTTTCCTTAAACAGGACGATACCGAAGGTGCAGACCACCAGCGGCTCGATATAATAGCCGATCGAAGTCTGGATCACAAAGCCGGCGTTGACCGCCCAGATGTATATCGACCAGTTGGCCGTGATCAAAAGCCCCGCCAGCGCATATTTTATCAACCCCTTCTTGTCCGCAAGAGGCGCCAGCACCTCCCGGCGTCCGTGGAAAACAAAGGCAGCTGCCGCACAGCAGACGGCCACCATCACGATGCGGTAGAAGATGATCACAAAGGAATCGATCGGCTTGAGCCACTGCCAGTAGATGGGCAGCACGCCCCAGAAAAGGCTGCAGCAGACGGCAGAGACCATGCCCTGCCGATATGCCCTGTTTTCTTCAGCAGCTATTTGTTCCATTTGATAAACGGCGTAAAGTCAAACGGCTTTGAACCTTCTATCTCGCTCTCAGCCCTCAGCAGAGAGTTAACGATATGGATGGCATGACCGAATTTAGGCGGTCCCAGCTTGACGGCAGCCGCCCCGCCGGCCGTACCCATGTCGGCCACCGGATCGTCGCTGACACCGCCGGCTCTGATCGACGGAACGGAGAACATACCGTGCTCGATCGCATACTTCTGCGCCGCCATCGCCTCGGTAACGGTGCCCACCTGATTAGGCTTGAAGATGAAGGAACCGCAGGCTCCCATTTCCACAGCCTTCTTGAGCTTTTCGATATTGGTCACCGTCAGATCGTCGCCGCAGAGCGTAGTCCTGGTGAGGATCTTGGCCGCCTTGGCCCAGCCCTCCCAGTCGTTCTCGTCGAGCGGGTCCTCCAGATAGAGGAAGTTGTATTTTTCCGTCGCTTCCTTGAGGATGCCGATCACCTCGTCGGTGTCGATCTCGCGGCCGCAGTAGTTGTAAGTCTTTCTCTCGGCGTTGTAGATCTCGCTGAAGGCGCAGTCCATGTGGAAACCGATCTTGTTCTCGCAGCCCTCGCGCTTGCAGGTCTCAAAGAGAATATCAAGGCAGTCCATGAATTCCGTGGAAGGAGCCATATACTCGGACATGGCGCCGATCTCCGGCCTTCTGCCGCCCTGAAATTCGCGGATCACCTCCGGCAGGCGCTTATAAACCTTGCAGAGGATGGCCGTCGCCTCTTCGATCGATTTGGCCTTATACGGAATGATCGTGCACTCCTGCACCGGCATGGTGTTTTCTTCATAGCTGCCGCCGGCAAACATGTCAGAGGTCGGCAGCGGAATGGTCTTGATCTCGCCCTCAGCCAGGTACTTGTACTGCGGCACGTGCAGAATATTGCAGGCAGCGCGCATTACGGCCATCGAAGTGCTGTAGGTGGTGTTGCCGCCCAGCTTCGACTTGTTAGGCGTGCCGTCGAGCGTAATCAGCGCCTCGTCGACAGCCTTCTGATCGAGCACGTCGAGCCCTCTGATCGCCGGCAGCACTACTTTTTCCGCCATTTCCACAGCCTTATAGACGCCGTTGCCGTCGTACCAGGACTTGTCGCCGTCTCTGAGCACAAAGGCTTCATGTTCGCCGGCCGAAATGCCGGACGGAGAAGCTCCCCGTCCCATAACGCCGTCTTCCGTATATACATCCACCTCCAGCAGCGGCTTGCCCTTG
Source organism: uncultured Clostridia bacterium (assembly GCA_944382925.1). Lineage (GTDB taxonomy): Bacteria > Bacillota > Clostridia > Peptostreptococcales > Anaerovoracaceae > Fimisoma. The sequence continues at coordinate 24,001 of CALWNX010000052.1, forward strand.
CAGTCGATGAGCGCCCGCGCTTTAAGATCCTTGATCGCAGTTCCCTTCATGATTTCCTCCTTATTTCTTCTCGCCCACGTAGAGCACATTAAAGTCGCAGAGATTGGTACCGGTGTTGCCGGTAAAGAGCCCGTCCTTGATGGCAGTCAGCGCCTCGTAGCAGGCGTGTCCCTCAAGCTGGCGGCGCAGGTCGACGCCGGCTTTTTTCGCGGCCGCCATCGAAGTGCTGTCCGTCACGCCGCCGGCATTTTCGCAGGTGCCGTCCGTGCCTTCGGAATCCATGGAAAGCATGCAGCAGTTAGAAAGCCCCAGCTCGTCGGCCATGATGGCAAACGAAGTGACCAGCTCCTGCGAAGGTCCGCCGTGACCGGTGATCTCGTCGTCTGCGCCGATGGCCGTCGTCGTCTCGCCGGCGGAAAAGATCAGGCACGGAGCCTTGAAAGGTCGGCCCGTCATCTGGATTTCCTTGGCCAGCGTCGCCATAAAAGTACCAAAATCCTTGCTTTCTCCCGAAGCATAGGTCGTCAGCACGTGAGCGTCCACGCCCATCTCGTTTGCCACATCCATCGCATGGCGGCAGGAATCAGGCATGGTGTTGACGATGTAATAGTCGACGTCGTTGCTCATCTCCTGCGGCGTCTCTTCCTCCGGGCCGGAATTCATCAGATAATTGGCCACGCTCTTTGGCAGCTTGTCCTCGATGTTGTATTTTCTGATGATCGCCCTGATGTCCTCAAATGTGATGGTGTCGTAGCCTACCGGCGTGCCCATGATCGGCACCGGATACGAATAATCGGTGATGTCGTCGAGGCCGACGGCGTCCCAGATCTCAAAGCAGAAAATCTTCGCGCCCTTGATTCTCTGGCCGAGACGGCCGCGGCTCATGCGCGAAAGATGACCCCTTATATCGTTGATGTCCATCACCCACATGCTGTTTTTGAGCATCACGTCGGTCGCTTCCTTGAGGTCGTCGAGGGAAACTCCTTCGACCGGATAACCCATCAGCGCCGAGCAGCCGCCGGTCAGTCCCAGCAGCAGGAGGTCGCGCTCGTTCATCTGATCGGCCAGCTCCAGCATGCGCTTGCAGCCTTCGATACCCTCCTTGTTCGGCAGCGGATGGCCGCCGACGAAGATCTCCGTCTTCTTCAGTGTCTTGACATCGATTTCTTCCTTGATCTTGATGATCGTTACGCCGGCAGTGAGTCTGTCGCCGAGAATTTCCTCAAAAGCCCTGGCCATGTGGTTGCCGGCCTTGCCGGAGGAAAAGGCGTAGACGCGGTCGTACTTGTTCAGATCCACCACCTGATGACCGATGGTCAGCGTATCGCCCTCGCGCCTGATAAATCTCTTGAAGTATTTATAGACGTCGAGCCTGTCGAGCACCTCGTCGGTCACCTTTAAAACGGTCTCTCTCGCCTCTCTGTCGCCGTGCGACAGCAGCGTTTCGTAATTCTTGATTTTTTCAAACTGCATTTGCTTCACCTTTCTTTTCCTGCAAAGCTTTGATCAGTGCAGGCAATATATTTTCAAGATTTCCCACGATGCCAAGATCCGCAATATCGAAGATAGGCGCGGCGGGATTCTTGTTGATAGCGATTATACATTCTGCATCCTTCATGCCGGTCACATGCTGGATGGCTCCGGAAATTCCGCAGGCGATATAAAGCTTGGGATGCACGGTCCTGCCAGTCTGGCCTACCTGCATTGAAGCATCGGCCCAGCCGGCTTCTATACAGGCTCTGCTGGCCGCTATCTCGCCGCCGAGCAGCTCAGCCAGCGTTTTCAGCTGTTCAAAGCCGCCGCAGCTGGCAATGCCGCGCCCGCCGGCCACGAGGATATCGGCCTTGGTGATATCGACGCCCTGCTTCTTTTCTGCCCGTTCGTCAAGGAGACTGATCAGCTTCGCTGATGCCTGCTGTGCGGCAGAAACCATCCTTAGCTCCCCATCTGCGGGTATGAGCTCCGCTGCCCTGCCGGCGGCAAAGACTCCCGGTCTTACTGTCGCGATCAGGGGGCGGCCGCCGCTTGTGCCATAGATCAGCTTTTCACTGCCGGCGGCATTTGGCCGCAGCGGACAAAAGCCGTATTCTGCCTCAAATCTGACCTCCGTGCAGTCGCAGAGCAGGCCGGCGGAAAGCTTTTCTGCCAGCAGAGCGCAAAAACCGCTGCTGAGAGAGCTGGCACCCATCAGGATCAGCTGCGGGGCGACCTTGCCAAGCCTGGCAGCTGCCTCGTCCGCAAAAGAAGCCGGATCATAGTCGGGCAGAGTGCTCTTGAGCACCAGGCTTTCAAGTACCGCGCCATATGTCTGTGCCAGAGCTGAAGCGCCGGCCAGCACCTCACGCGAAAGCGGCGTTAAATTTCCGCCTTGCTCCTCCAGTATTACCGCAATTGTGATCATATCGCTGTCATGCTTTGTCATGCTTTCTTATCTCTTTATATCTGCTCTGAATATACGCCTACAGCATATGCTGCTCTGTAATTTCAGCGATGAGCTGCCGCACAGCTTCATCCGTTGAAACTGCGGTCAGCAGCCTGCCACGCTTGCGCCCCTGTGCCTTTTCGCGCCCGCGCACCTCTGCGCGGACGCTGCTTCCTTCGCACTGCACCGATATAAGCTCAATCTCGCGCGCATAAGCTCTGTTGATGCCCGCCACAGTCTTATAGACCGGCGCCTCGGGATGCGGCAGCACGCTGGCCAGACACGGCGTGCTGACTGAGAGCGTCTGCACTCTGCCGTCAGCCTTTCTGACTACCGTCAAAGCAGTCCCCTCCTGTGCATGCTGGATACTGTCGACATGCGAAACGAAGGGGATACCCAGCTTAACCGCTGTCAGCAAACCCGTCGCAGCAGTATCCGCATCGAGAGGAAAGCTGCCGCTGAGCAGCAGCGTAAAATCTTCCTCCTGCACATGCTCGGCAAAGATCCGGGCGAAAGCGGCAGCGTCGGGCTCAGCCTGATCCGAAAGATCCAGAGCGCGCCCATCATCTGCTCCCATGGCGATCGCCTCGCGCACCTGCTGCACGGCTTCCTTTGCGCAGCCGAGGACGAGGACAAAAACACTTGCCTCGCACCCGGGCTGCGCCTTCAGCCGCAGCGCCGCTTCGACGCCGCTGTAGTCGTATCTCGTTTCACCGTCGGCCTTGACCTGCCGGGCCAGCACGATGATCCTCATTTTATCTGAACAATGCGCCGCTGATTACCAGCTTCTGGATCTCGTTCGTTCCCTCGTAGATCTGCGTAATCTTGGCGTCTCTCATCATGCGCTCTACATGGTACTCCCTCATGTAGCCGTTGCCGCCCAGCATCTGCACCGCCTCTGTCGTTACGTGCATCGCCGCGTTCGTGCACACCAGCTTCGCCTTCGCCGCCGGAATCGTGTAAGGTCTTCCCTCAGACTTGTCAAGCGCAGCCTTGTATACCATGTACTTAGCCTGCTCGATCTCGCACTCAAGCTCCGCCATCTTAAAGGCCAGATGCTGGTTGCGGTAGATCGGCTTGCCAAACTGCTCCCTCGTCATCAGGTACTTCCTGGCTATCTCAAAGGCTCCCTCAGCTATGCCAAGCCCCTGCGCCGCTACGCCGATCCGCCCTCCGTCGAGCGCCTTCATCGCCTGCTTGAAGCCTGTGCATTCCTCGCCGATCAGCGCGCTCTGCGGTATCTCGCAGTTCTCAAACACCAGCTCCGATACCTGCGCCGCCCGGATGCCCATCTTGTTCTCGATCTTGCCGATCGTAAAGCCCGGCGTCCCCTTCTTTACATGGAACAGCGATAAGCCCTTCTGCCCCAGCTCCGGGTGCGTCAGCGCGTATACCGCAAAGTGCTCTGCCAAAGGCCCGTTGGTGTTGAAGCACTTGAGGCCGTTGAGCACGTATCTGCCGTCCTTCTTTGTCGCCGTCGTAACGCAGCCGCCCGCATCAGAGCCCGCGTTTGGCTCAGTCAGGCCAAAGCCGCCCAGCGCCTTTCCCGAGAAAACATCCGGCAGAAATTCCATCTTCTGCTCTTCTGTGGCTCCGTTATATATACTGCCGCCGTAAAGAGACATCGCTACCGAGTAGGAAATTCCCAAAGATGCGTCGACCTTGGAAATCTCCTCGACGCAGAGCGCATAGTCGAGGTAGTCGCCGCCCGAACCGCCGTATTTCTCCTCATACGGCAGGCCGACATAGCCCATGCTGCCCAGCTTCTTGTAAAGCTCAAGCGGATACTCGCTCTTTTCGTCTCTCTCGATCACTCCCGGCAGAAGCTCCTTCTCGGCAAATTCTCTTACGGCCTGCTGAAGCGCCTGCCTTCTCTCTGACAGTTGAAAATCCATTTTCTTCTCTCCTCCTTAAAATCATCTTTACTGCGGCAGTCCGAACATGCCGTTTCTCTCGTGCAGCACGACGCCGCGCTTTTTCAGCTCGTCCATGTATTCCTGCGGGTCATAGACCTGATCCGGCGTGCGGATGCCCGCCTGATCGATGCCCTTGGCCAGAAGCTGCACGCCGACCGACATCGAGCAGGCCGTGCTGCGGGCATAGCTGGCGATCTCGCCCCACTCGTCCTGACCCGGCGTTTTGGTGTAGAAGCGCAGCTCCGTTTCCTTGCCGTCAAGGATACCCTTGCAGTCCACCACCAGCGAGAAGCCCCACAATTCTTCTTTCTTGAAATCATCGTTGGCAAAGATGAATTTCTCGATAAATTCTATCGGCGCGATCTCGGTATCGCCTACTTTGATCGGCCTGGTAGTAAAGAAGCCGTAATCGTTGAGGAATTTGAGCATCCTGTGCTGACGCGGCGTCCAGGCGCCTCTGATCGTGCAGACCTTGACAGAAGGCATCGTCATCGGGATGGTATATACTTCATTGTGCGGCACGTAATAGGCCGGCTGCGGGCCGAACGGCTCCGGAAAATCAACGATTTTTTCGCCTGAGAACGGGCCGACATAATGCTGCTTTCCGCCCTCGTAATAGCTGCGGCCACCCTCGTTTGGATCGAGCTCCCACAGCGTGGTGCGCACCAGCCCCGGCGCCGTCTGGATGGCGCGGAAAGAAGCGAAGGCGATATGCACCTCGTCGAGGCGGTCGAGCTTCTCGTTGGCATAAGATGCGATCATGTTGGAGGTGCCCGGCGAAATGCCGTCGCAGACTACGAACAGCAGTCCCTTCTCCTCCAGCAGGCCGTTCATCTTAAGCTGATCCTTGGTCGCGCCCAGATCGGTGCCGGTCACGCCGGCCTCCACACAGCACTGCGTAATATACGTATCAAATTCAAACGGCAGGCAGTTGCAGACCAGATCGTAACCGTCTTTCATCAGCGCCACGACGGAGGCCTTGTCCTTTACCTGCACTTCGCGGGCGTCAAAGCGAGGATCGTTTAGCGATGCGACCAGCTCCCGCGCTTTTTCGTAATCGCCGTCCGCGACGGTAATCTTCTCAAATTCGCTGGTGGCCGCAAGGTCGCGAACAACCTCCGCGCCGATGAGGCCGCAGCCTCCCAGGACCAGCAGTTTCTTTAATTTCAGCATCCTTCTCCCTCCTTATGCGTGCGCCGCGTCGCGTATGCGCTCAAGCGCCCTGGCCAGTACGGTCCGTGAGCAGGCCAGATTCAGGCGCACGAACAGCTCGCCCGCGCTGCCGAACTCGTAGCCCATACACGGCTCGACCTTTGCTTTATTGTAAAAGAAATCCGCAAGCTCCCTGCCGTCCTTACAGCCCAGGCCGCTGCAGTCCACCCAGACCAGATAGGTGCCCTGGGAAGGAACGGCTTTAAGCTCAGGCAGCTTGGCCGCGAGAAAATCATAGAGATACTGCTTGTTGCCGTCTACATAGGCGATAGCCTGATCGAGCCACTCTTCGCAAGCAGGATCACCGTAGGCCACCTCCGTCGCCAGCGCGCCGAATATATTATCGAGCCTCGTCTGCGCGATGCCAAGCTGCTTCTCAAATTCCGCTCTTTTTTCTGCATCGGCCAGCACCAGCGTCGAGGTCTGAAAGCCGCCGAGATTGAAGCCCTTGTTGGCCGAATAGCAGGACAGGGAATTTTTCGCCGCCGCCTCGCTGAGCGAATAAAACGGCACATGGCCCTTGTCCTTGGCGATGAAATCGGCATGGATCTCGTCGGAAACGACGAAGACGCCGTATTTTTCTGCCAGCTCCGCGATTCTCCCAAGCTCCTCGCGCGTCCACACGCGGCCCGAAGGATTGTGCGGATTGGAGATCGTCATCATCTTGACGTCTCCGCCCTTGAGCTTTGCTTCCAGATCGTCAAAATCAATGCGCACAAGGCCGTCCTCGCCGATAACAAGCGGAGACTCCACCAGCGTGCGGCCGCTCTTGGGTATCATTTCAAAGAGCGGATCGTAGTTCGGCATCAGCAGCAGAACCTTATCGCCCTTTTCCGTCAGCATGTTCAAAATGATATCTATCGCAAAGACCACGCCCGGCGCCGCATAAGTCACCCATTCCTTCTGCGGCTGGCAGCCGAAACGCCTCTGCTGCCAGGAAAGGAACAGCTCGGTGTGGTTGCGGCTCCTGACAGGATAGCCGTAAAGTCCGTGCTCGGCTCTTTTGACTACAGCCTCGACGATCGGATCGGCGCAGCGAAAATCCATATCCGCCACCCACATGGGAATCAGCTGTCCGTCTGCGAGACCGTGCTCGTCGCGGTACCACTTATAAGAATCCGTGCCCTTCCTGTTAATGATCGTATCAAAATCGTATTTTTTCGTCATGCTAGGCCCCCTCATATTCACAAGTCTGGATTACGCCCTCTGCCTCAAGCGCGGCGATCTCCTCCTCCGTATAGCCAAGCTCGGCGAGCACAGAGGAAGTGTTCTCGCCCAGCTTCGGCGAGCTTCTGTATACGTCGGCCGGCGTCTTTTCAAATTTAATCGGATGACCGACGGCCTTGAACATACCGACGTTGTGGTCGTCGATTTCAAGCACCATATCGCGCTCCTGCATGTGCTGCGACTCTATCGTCTGACCGGCATGAATCACAGGACAGGCGGCAAAGTGACGACCCGAGAAGCGCTCCTCTATCTCGTCCTTTGAAAGCGCGGCAAAGACCTTCTTCATCTCCTCGATCAGCGCCTCATTGTGCCGGCAGCGCAGCTCGTTGGTGGCAAACCTTTCGTCAGCCAGCAGATCCTCACGGCCGCTTTCGTGGCAGAATTCCGCAAAGCCTTGATCGGTAATGGCCGAAAAGGCGACCCAGCCGTCCCTGCACTGCACCACGTCGTAAGGCGAATAAAGGTGCGTGCGGCTGTTGCCCTGGCGCTTTAGCATGCGTCCGTTGCCGAAATATTCGAGAATCGTGTCCTCGATCGAGGCAAAGAGCGCATCCTGCATCGCCACGTCTACGGTCTGTCCTTCGCCTGTCATCAGCTGATGATAATAGGCGCAGGCCGTACCAAAGGCTGCCATCAGGCCGGTGTAGCTGTCGCCGATCGAGCAGCCCGACCTGATCGGCTGTTCATCGGGCAGGCCGGTCTGATCCATGAGGCCGCAGGTTGCTTCGATCACATTGTCGTATGCAGCCAGCGATGCCATGGGGCCATCCTGTCCGTAACCGGTGATCGAGGTGAAAACGAGCTTTGGATTGATCTTTTTCAGCTCTTCATACCCAAGTCCCAGCCTGTCGAGCGTGCCGACCTTGAAATTGTTGACAACTATATCGGCCTTGCCCGCCAGCTTTCTGATGATTTCCGCTCCGCGCGGATCGCGCATATTGACGGCGATGCCCTCTTTATTTCTGTTATAAAGCGCATAATAGCCGCTTTCACCCTTATGCGGGCCGGATTTCCTCAGCGGAGACCACTCTCTTGTCTGATCGCCGCTGCCAAGTCTTTCGACCTTGATCACGCGCGCGCCGTAGTCGGCCAGATTGAGCGTGCAGTACGGGCCGCTGAAGGCCTGTGTAAAGTCAAGTACGGTGACTCCCTCAAGTGGCTTCATTCTGCGTCCCTCCTTATCGTTGCCAGGATTTCTTCGTTATCCTCTCCCAGCCGCGGCGCCGGCTTGGAAACGCTGCCCGGCGTAGCTGAAAGCTTGGCGACGATGCCGGGCATCTTCACCTCGCCGACCACCGGGTCAGGCACGGCAATCACCATCTGGCGATGCTTGAGCTGCTCGCTGTCCATCGCCTCGCGGGCCGTGCAGACCGAGCCGCAGGGGATCTTGCGGGCAGAGAGGATTTCTTCTATCTCAAATTTTGTCATTTTCTGCGTGATGGCCTCGATCTTATCTCTGAGACCGCCGTCCAGATAATGCTCTCCGCGCAGCGAGTTGGTAGCATAGCGCGGATCGCCCAAAAGCTCTTCAAGTCCCAGCGCGCGGCAGAATTTTTCCCATTGCTCGTCGGTCGAGACGCCGATGGAAACAAAGCCGTCTCTGGTCGCATATGTATCGTAAGGGGCGATCGCCTGCGACATGTTGCCGTTTCTGATATGCTGATGGCCGTTAAATTCGATGTCCACCATGCCGTCCTCCAGTACGGAAAACAGCGAGTCTGCGGCGGAAACATCGACGCGCTGGCCTTCTCCGCCCTTGCGCACGTTGATCACCGCCAGCACGATGCCCAGCGCCAGGTGCATGCCTCCGTAAAGGTTGCCCAGCTGCGCGCCCATCGTGATCGGCGCGCCGCCGCCGTAGCCCGTCATGTCAAGCATGCTGCTCGCGGCCTGCGCCGTATTGTCAAAGCAGGCTCTTTCTTTCTTCTGCCCGAAACGGCCGTAGCCCGTCAGCGTGGCATAGACCAGCTTGGGGTTGATGGCGCTGAGGACCTCATAGCCAAGGCCCAGCTTTTCCATGGTGCCGCAGCGGAAATTTTCGCAGACGACGTCGACGTCTCTGACGAGCTCCCTGATGACGTTTTTTCCTTCTTCAGTCTTGAGATCCAAAGCGATGCTCTTCTTCCCCCGGTTCAGGTAGGCGTGATATGCGCTGTAGCCGTCGATCTTGGGCGCCAGGGAGCGCAGCAGATCTCCGCTCTCCGGCTTTTCTACCTTGATGACTTCGGCGCCGAAATCAGCCAGCAGCATGGTGGCAAAGGAAGCGCCGTGAACCTGTGAAAAATCCAGCACCCTGATTCCTTCTAATGCCTTCATTATATATTTGATCCTTTCCCTGTAATATAATGACATACAAGCCTTTCACAGTAAAAGCGTGTGACAATTGCCACACGCTTTTGTCTGCTTAGAATCTCTTTTCCTGTTCTGCCCTAGGCTTTTTAACTACACAAGTGCCGGTACCGTCGCAGACGAGCACTGGCGGATCGAGAACCTCGAACCAATCCTCTTTGGAATGGTTGGCGATCACCTTGTAGATCCTGTAGCCGTAGGTGCGCGAGCGGTTGCCCTCGCTCTCCAGCCAGAGGATCACTTCGATGGTATCGCCGGCAAACAGGCTGGCGCGGAAGTTACAGTTCAGATTGACGAGCAGCGAACCGTCGCCGTTATCTCTTCTGACGGTAAAATCAGTCAGAGCGTCTACCGCGAAAGCAACGATCTGCGGACCCGAATACATGCCCTCGGCATAGTGAGTTCCCTCGTTGTTGGTCTTGTAGCGAAGCCTGATCTCTTTGACTTCAGGGCCGTAATCGTTGACGATTTCGAACTTTCTCTCTTCCATAGCTAAAAATCCTCCTAGTTAATTATATTTTACAGGGCCGGAAGCTGCTTGCGCGGCTTCCGGCCTGTTTGTAACTTATTCAGTTTGCTCTGTAAGCCTAGCCCTTGGTAGTGCCGTAATGCTTGCTCATGTAAGCCTTGTGAGCGATGAAGGCGAAGAGCCAGGAGCCGAAGATGGTGATAGCCATGCCGATGGCAGCGGACGGATAGAGGCCGATGCTGTCGTACAGGAGGCCAACCTCGATGAAGGCGATAGCCGAAGCGCCGGCTACGCATACTGCGTAAGGCAGCTGGGTACGAACGTGCGCCAGGTGGTTGCAGCTCGATCCCATGGAGGACAGTACAGTCGTATCAGAGATCGGGGAGCAGTGGTCGCCGAAGATACCGCCGGCAACAACCAGACCGATAGCCGGTTCCATCGGAGCGCCGATAGCGGCGGCCAGAGGAATGGAGATCGGCAGGTAGATGGCGAAGGTACCCCAGGAAGTACCGGTGCAGAAAGCGGTGAACGCGCAAACTACGAACAGTACCACGAACATCATGGTCGGAGTCAGGAACTCCTGAGTGAGGCTGATAACGTAGTTGGTAGTACCAACAGCGTCGCAGACATCACCGATGGACCAGGCCAGAACCAGGATGCAGCAGCATTCCATCATGTTGGCAAAGCCGTGAGTTACGGCAGCGATAGCTTCCTTAACAGTGTAAACCTTATCCTTGACAGTGTAGATGGCAGCTACAACGGTAGCGATGGCAAAAGCGGTTACCAGCGACTTCATGGAAGCGGCGTTGGCCATGGCCTCTGCTACGCCAACCTTCGGGAATCCGCCGGTCCACAGCAGTCCGCCGAAGATGAATACTACCAGCACGATGAGAGGAACTACCATCGAGGACAGTTTCGGAGTCGCACCCTCAGGGATTACGATCTCTCTGGTCAGACCCTCGGTAGCGTCTTCGTCAGCGATAACCTTGCCGGTCTCGGCAGCTCTCTTCTCAGCTCTCTCCATCGGACCGAAGTCAAAGCCGGTCACGGCGATGAAGTAAACGAGGATAACAGCGCCTACGGTGTAGAACATGAACGGTACGGCTCTGTTGAACATTACGATACCGTTGGCGTCATAACCGATGGACTCGAACTGCTGGTTCATAATGGACAGGATGTAGGCACCCCAGGAAGTGAAGAAGAACATGGACGGCATAGTGGCGGAAGTAGCGTCTACTATGTAAGCCAGCTTCTCTCTGGAAACCTTCATCTTATCGGTCAGCGGCTTGAATACAGGTCCGATCAGCACCGGGTTGGTGGAGTCGGAGAAGAAGATGATCGTACCGCCGAGGGCAGCCATCACCTGAGCTCCCTTTCCGCCCTTGATCTTGGCAGCCAGCGTATCGGCGAACACTCTGGCGCCGCCGCCGGTCTCCAGCAGGTACGAGAAGGATCCGCAGAATACTACCATGATGATAACGGCAGCGTTGTCCGGATTGCCCAGGGCATTAAACGTGTAATCGCCAAAAGCAGAATACAGACCTGCTAATGGATTGTAGTTGCTTACCAATGTGGCTCCTACCCAGACAGCTACGAACAGGGAAACGAGTACCTGTTTGGTAGCCATAGCCAGGACGATGGCCAGTATTGGTGGCAGTAAGCTTAAAATACCAATAGTTTCCATAGTCTTTTCTCCTAGTTTTAAAAATTTTGATCCAACTACTTATTTACCTTCTAAGCGTTTTCTTGCCTGTGCGCAGCCAGCTCGCGCCGCGTCAGGTCTTGTGCCGGCGTTCAGATAATGCCGGCGAATGATTGCCTTGGAGAGCGAGCTCTCTCCCATCAACAATTAAATGCCTCCTTTCTCGTTTCAAACTGTTGATAACAGTTAAATTTATTGCAAAAAATGTGCCAGAAACCTTCTTCACCTCTTTGACAAGGATCGTGCATTTCCAAGACATTTTGAGCACAAATTGTTCACATTTCCGGCGCAAAGACGCCCTGTCGTAAAAAATATTTTACGTTTTTAGTCATCAGAAACGCGCTTATAAAAATATTTTTACGGTCGCGTTTTAACGCTATCTTTGCGGCCTGTTTCTGATTTTGCCGGGATTAAACCCTGCCTGGCGGGCATCATATATGCCGGACAAAACCGACGCCGCACATTTCGTTAAAAAATTTTTACGTTTTATAGTCCTAACGCCTCGTCGATAATAATGACCTCTGCTTCTGTATCGAGCAGGCGGCGAAAATATATCACCAGGGCGTTGCAGATGCGTTCCGGGCTGTTGCAGTCACGGCAGATGCCTGTACCCAGCGCACAGGGCGTCTTTGTCTGCAGCCGTCTGGCGTTGGCCGGGGCGGCTATCTCGCGCGCCCGCCTTGTCGCCTCCTCCAGATCGGAGCAGAGCTTGTTGCTGCCCAGGACAAAGAAGACCTTTTTATGTCCGAAAAGCGAGCCGGCTACTCTGTTGCCGCTGCCGTCCAGGTTGACCATCACGCCGTCTTCTGTAGCCGCATTGACAGAGGTAAAAAAGTAGTCTGCCAAAAGCGCCTGCCTGGCTGTGGCCAGAAAGCTCTCGTTATCCGCGCACTGGTTGGGGTCAAAGACGGTGTTGTCCTCCCTAAGCAGGTCGTAAAGCTCAAGCTCGGCCAGCGTCAGCGAATCGCCAAAGCCGATCGTGCTGCCGCAGAAAAGACCGCCCAGATATGTGCGCGCTTCCTCGCGGCCGGCAAAAAAACTGACCTCATAGCCTTTTTTCTTGAATGCAGCTATAAGCCTGTCCCTGTCCATGACCGGCAACCTCCTTTAACAAAACAAAAATATTATATATTTTTTTCACAAGCTTTGCAAACGATTTTTATGTACGAAGTAAATTTTGGCAACATTTTCACTTTCTATATCAATTCATATTTTTTCAGCTTGTAAAGCAGGCTCTGCTTGGAGATGGCGAGCTCTCTGGCAGTCTGCGAGAGGCGGCGGTCATTCTTGACATATTTTCTCATGATGATCTCCTTTTCAAACTCTGCTACCATCTGCGCAAGCGAAAGCGTGCTGTAGCTTTCGAGCGAGATGCTCTCGATGTTCATTCTTTCAGCGATATGGCGCGGGATGTTATCGAGCTCGATGGTGGCGCCGAAGTTTAAGTGATAGGCAGCTTCGACCACGTTCTTGAGCTCGCGCACGTTGCCCGGCCAGTCGTAACGCAGAAAAGCCGTCTCCACCTCCGGCGAAAACTCGACGATATTCTTGCCGAACTTTTCGTTATACATGAGGCGAAAATGCTCCATCAAAAGCGGGATGTCCTCCTTGCGGTCCTTGAGCTGCGGAATATCGTAGCGAATGACGCTGAGGCGGTAGTAGAGGTCGTCGCGCAGCGTCTTCTTGCGGATGCACTCCAGCGGGTCCTCGTTGACGGCCGCGATCACGCGCACATCAATGTCGGTAGTCGTCTTGGCGCCAATCTTGCGGATCTTCTTTTCTTCCAGCGCGCGGAGGATCTTGGCCTGCGCCTCGATTTCCATGGAATTGATCTCGTCTAAAAACAGCGTGCCGTGATTGGCCATCTCAAAGAGGCCGATGCTGTCCTCCGCCCCGGTAAAGCTGCCCTTGACGTTGCCGAAGAGCAGGCTTTCGAGCAACGTGGAGGGTATCGCCGCGCAGTTCTGAATGATGAAAGGCTTGCCGGCGCGGCTGCTGCAATTATGGATCGCCGTGCAGATCAGCTCCTTGCCCGTGCCGGTCTTGCCGTACACCAGCACCGGCGCGTCGCTGTCCGCATCTTCTTCGATATGCTGTTTTATTTCTATCAGAGCCGGACAGACGGTGATGATGTCGTTCAGAGTGCCGTTGGTATGCTCGTCCTGAAAGCGGCTGGCCACTTCTATCTTCTTATCTTCCTCGGCGACCGTCTTGTCAGGATAGATGGAGAGCTCGGCGATGGCCACCAGCTCTCCACCGTCATGGATAGGTACAGTCATGCAGATCGAATGACACTTGTTGCCGTTGACATCCGTCAGCGCCTGCTCATAGTTGATAAAGGCCTTGCCCGTCCTGATGCATTTGAAGATGTAGCTGTTTTCCTCTGTGAGCTCCGGATAGAAGTCAAGGATATTCTTGCCGATGATCTCATTGCCCGCTACGTTGCTCATGTTCTCATAGGCCGTAAAATAGTATCTGACGACAGCGTCCGTATCGGTGATGATGATGCCGTCCACATTGGGAAAATTTCTCATCACCTGCGTCACGTATTTGTTGAGCTTCTTGATATTCATCCTCTGCCTCCTGCTCAGGCTTGTGCTTATATTGTTACTGATATAATTATATCTTCTTAGCGCGGTCTTGGCAAGAAAAACAGGCAAAATCAGAAGAGCCCGCCGAGAAGACCTCCGTTTTTGTTGTCGCTCGTAAGCAGGCAGTAGACGATCACGATCAGAATGATGATCCAGATCAGGTTGCCGCCGCTGTTTTCCTCGCAGCATTCCCGCGCGCACCTGTCGCGGCGCTCCTGCTCGCAGCAGTCCATAAAGTTATTATGTTCGCATCCCATAGAAAAACCTCCTTTCTTCATTATGATATGAAAGGAGGTTTGTTTTAGTGCCGGTCTCAGTCGTCCGTGCTCTGCGCTATCATGTCTGCAAAGGACATGCTGTATTCATCGAGCGGATAAGCGGCTGCGGCGGAAAAGTCATAGCTGTACTTGTCGCCCTCGAGCTTTTCAAGCCGCGCCATGGCGAGGGCGTCGCGCACGGTGTGGACTTCTTCTCTTTCACTGCCGATGGTCGTCGCGACCACAGTCAGGTCGCGGGCATACCAGCGGCCAAAGCGCAGAAGCTCCTCGCAGAGAGCCGCCAGTACGTTTTCTTCGTCCGCGTTCTTGCTCATGCCGATCAGCGCCAGCTTGACCTTGTCAAGCAGAAGATAAAGCTCGGTCGCGTCGTCGGGAATATAGTCCGACAGCTCTTCAAAATAGTCGTGTATCAGCTGGGCCAGCACATCGCGGTCCACCAGAGAAAGCAGCGCGTAGAGCGCGTCGTAGTCGATCTCCTCATCGGACTCAAGCAGGGCGGCAATGTTTTCAAAATACTGAAAATCCTCCGGCTCCTCGATGTCCAAAAGCTCGTAAAATCTGTCCTTATCCATTTTTTTCTCTCCGTTCTCTCTATAAATCGAGATTTTTGAATTTTAAAATCAGATCGGAGCGTTCCGTCTCCAGAATGCGCTGGATCATGCGCGTGAAGTTCTCCGACAGGTCGCTGGCGTAAAAGACGTTTTCGCCCTCCTGACTTTCGTCCGCCAGCAGATCTCTTTCCGCAAGCGTCTTTCTGATGCGTCCGATGATCTCCTGCGAAGGGTCGATGATCTCAAGCCCCGGATAGAGGCGCTCGATATTCTTTCTGAGCAGCGGATAATGCGTGCAGCCCAGCACCAGCGTGTCCAGCCTGTTTTGGGCCACAAAATCATCCATATAATAATGGATGGTCAGATCCATGATCTCGTTTTCGATGATGCCCTCCTCGATCAGCGGCACAAAAGCCGGCGTGGCCCTGTCAAAGACCGTCAGCTCCGGGGCCAGCGTCCTGATCATGTCGCGGTAGGCTCCGCTTGCGATCGTAACCTTGGTGCCGATGATACCGATCCTGTTTGTTTTATCGCAGGAGGCGGCCACCTTTTCTGCCGCCGGCGAAACGATGCCGACGATGGGAAGCGCCGGAAAGCGAGCTTTGAGCTCCTCAAGGCAGGTGGTGCTGATGGTGTTGCAGGCGATAACAAGCATTTTAACGTTCTTGGAAACGAGAAAGTCGGCGATCTGGCAGGCGTACTGCCTGATCGTGGAGACAGCTTTTGAACCGTAAGGCGTTCTGGCTGTATCGCCGAAATATATCACCCGTTCCCGGGGCAGAGCCTTGAACAGAGGCGGGATGCTGGTCAGTCCGCCCAGGCCCGAATCAAAAAAACCTATCGCTCTATTATCCATTTATATAATAATCCTTTCGCAAATGTGGTATAATCTAGTCACGAGTATTTATAAAAATTATACTACATAAACTGTATTTTATCTATTACTTTATCTTTACGGAGGTCAAAATGTCAGAAAAGATCATCAGACAGCGGGAGCAGATCCCAAGCGAATACAAGTGGAACATCGCCGCCATGTACCCGGACGAGTCACAATGGGACAAGGACGTGGCCAGAGCCTGCGAGCAGGCAGAAGAGTTTGGCGCCTACAGGGGCCGCGTCACGGAAAGCGCTACCACCCTGCTTGCGGCGCTCAGAGACAGGGACTCCATCTGGCAGCTGATCGAACACGCTTATGTTTACGCCACCATGAAAAAGGACGAGGATAACCGCGTCAGCAAGTACCAGGCCATGGACGACAAGTGCGGCAGCGCTCTGGCCAGGATCGCCGCCCTCACCTCTTTCTTTACGCCTGAGCTTCTTTCCGCCTCCAGGGAGCAGATCGAAGGCTTTCTGGCCGAAGAGCCGGCCCTTGAGCAGTACAGATTTCTGCTCGAATCGGCCCTGCGCGAAAAGGAGCACGTGCTCACGGCCGCAGAAGAAAACATCCTCGCCCAGATGTCGGAGGTCACAGACGCAACCGCCGACGTCTTCAAGATGCTCAACAATGCCGACCTGACCTTCGGCGAGGTCAGGGACGAGGACGGCGAGAGCGTGCCGCTCACCCACGGCAACTACATTACTTTTATGGAAAGCCACGACCGCAATCTGCGCGAGGCCGCCTTTACCAACATGTACGAGTCTTACAAAAAGCTGATCAACACGCTGGCCGTCAACTACAATTACAACGTAAAAACTGACGTGGTCTCATCCCGCCTGAGAAAATACGATTCCGCGCTGGCGGCCGCCCTCTCCGGCGGCAACATCCCGCTAGACGTCTATCACAACCTGATCGCGCAGGTGCGCGCCAGCCTGCCTGCCCTGCACCGCTACATGGAGCTGCGCAAAAAGCTCCTCGGCGTGGACGAGCTGAAAATGTACGACGTCTACGTTCCCCTCGTGCAGCTGCCGAAAAAGGAGATCCCTTTCGCGCAGGCGGTGGAAATGCTGGCCGAAGGTCTGGCTCCGCTGGGCGACGAATATGTGGCTGCCGCCCGCGCAGGCATCAGCGCCGGCTGGGTTGACGTCTACGAAAACCAGGGCAAGACCAGCGGCGCCTACAGCTTCGGTTCCTACGACAGCATGCCTTATGTGCTGATGAATTACAGCGATTCGCTCAAGGACGTGTTCACGCTGGTTCATGAGATGGGTCACTCGATGCACTCCTACTATACCCGCCGCACACAGCCTTTCACCTACGGCGATCACTCGATCTTTACCGCCGAGGTGGCTTCGACGGTCAACGAGTCGCTGCTGATCAGACATCTGCTCAAAACCGAGCAGGACGAGCAGATGAAAAAATACCTGCTCAACTACTATATCGAGGAATTCCGCACCACGCTCTTCCGCCAGACCATGTTCGCCGAGTTCGAGCTGGCCGCGCATACGGAAATCGAAAACGGCGGCGTGCTTACGGCCGCCTGGCTGAACGAAAATTACGCCAGACTCAATAGTGACTACTTCGGCCCGGCCATGGCAGCGGACGAATATATCCAGTACGAATGGGCGCGCATCCCGCATTTTTACCGCGGCTTTTACGTCTATCAGTATGCCACGGGCTACTCGGCGGCGACGGCGATTGCTGACCGCATCCTGCAGGAAGGCGCTCCGGCCAGAGACAACTATCTTGAGTTCCTCAAGAGCGGCTCCAGCAATTATCCGGTCGAGCTCCTCAAGCTGGCCGGCGTAGACATGTCCTGCCCTGAGCCGGTAGCCATGGCGATGAAAACCTTTGCCGATCTTGTTGCCGAACTGGAAAAAATGTTATAAAATCAAGCTATGGATAAGAAGATATATATTTACGCCAACGACACCGAGGTGTCGAAGGCCATCGAAAAAACGCTGCGCAGCAAGCTGGTCAAATCCGGCCTCAGGCCGTACAACACCTATAGCGACGATACCGAGCTGATCATCTGTATCGGCGGGGACGGCACCCTCCTGCGTCTGGTGCAGGAATTTGAATTTCCCAAAACGCCGATCGTGGGCATCAACACCGGCCATCTGGGCTTCTTTCAGGAAATCCTGCCGGAGAAGATCGACGATTTCATCTTCTTTTACAATCAGGGCAAGTACAGCATCCAGGGGCTCAGCGGCGTCAACGTCACCGTGAAGACGGCCGGCGGCAGCTTCCGCCATATCGCGCTCAACGACATCACCGTGCGCGGCGTTCTCACCCACCCCGTCCACCTGAACATCTCGATCAACGACAGCTTTATCGAACGCTTCAGCGGCGACGGCATCTGCGTGTCCACGCCGGCCGGCAGCACGGCCTACAATTATGCGCTGGGAGGCGCTATCGTCGATCCGCGCCTTTCGCTCCTGCAGGTGGCGCCGATCGCCCCCATGCAGAACACCGCCTACCGTTCCTTTACCTCCAGCGTTCTGCTGCCGGGCTCAGACAGCCTCTCGGTCATCCCCTGCGGCGACTTCGACAAGAACCTCAGCGTCGTCTACGACGGCCTCATGACCGAATATAAGGACGTAAAGGAGCTCACCATCCGCCTTTCCCGCAAGAAGATCAACCTCATCCGTTTCGATGATTATCAGTTCTGGGAGAAGGTTAAGAGCAAATTCTTATAGAAGATTACCAGAGGACTACATAATGACAGAATTCAACTACCGCATAAAAGAAGAAGACAAGGAGCTTACCGTCAAGGAGCTCCTTCGTCGTAATTATCATTTTTCCTCGCGCCTTCTGACCAGGCTCAAGCAGCAGGATCTCGTCACCCTCAACGGCCAGCCCGTGCGCGGCTGGATGAAGGCTGAGGCCGGCGACTTGTTGACCGTAAATCTGCCTGCGGAAACTTCGGATTATCTTCCTGAAAACATTCCGCTGGACGTCGTCTTTGAAGATGAGTCCCTGCTCGTGCTCAACAAGCAGCCCGGCTACGTCGTGCACCCCACCAAGGGCAAACCCTGTCATACCATCGCCAACGGCCTGATGTACAAGATGCTTGCCGAGGGCAGCGCGTACAAGATCCGCTTTGCCAACCGCCTTGACATGAACACCTCCGGCCTCCTGATCGTGGCCAAAAGCGGCTTCGTGCAGGAAGCTCTGATCCGCCAGATGAAGCGCGGTCAGGTGCAGAAGCGCTATCTGGCTGTGGTGGACGGTCTTGTCGCATCTGATTCCGGCACCATCGACGCGCCGATCGGCCGTCCCGACCCGGACGAGGTAGAGCGCTGGCTGCTGCCCGTCGAACAAGGCGGCTACGATTCAGTCACCCATTACCGCGTGCTCAGGCGCTTCCCGGCGGCCGGCGGCGGCACAGCTGACGCAGCAGCCTCACATGCGCCTTGCGGCGCAGCCGTCGGCCACACGCTGGTCGAGCTTGCGCTTGAGACCGGCCGCACGCATCAGATCAGAGTGCACATGGCCTCCATCGGCCACCCCGTCACCGGCGACCACCTCTACAACAACGGCGACCCCTTTCTCTACCGCCGCCTGCACGGCGATTTCCGCCGCCCGGAGGGTGAAGACGAAAAAAGCACCTCCCCGTATATCGACAGGCAGGCGCTGCATGCTTACCGGCTTTCCTTTACCCATCCGCTCAGCGGCGAGCTCCTTGCGCTGGAAGCTCCCCTGCCGGCGGATATGCAGGAGCTTATCAGCAGGCTGGCGGTTGACAGCGATTTAAATGATTTAGATCCAGCTTACAAATGTTGTACTTTGTAATTCACTTTATCAAAAATAGTCTTGACTTTTAACTAAATATATGATAATTGTATGATAGAAAAGTTAAAAAAATTTTAGTGATCGCAATTGCAGATTAAAAAGGAGGGCGACAATGATAAGAGAAAAATCAAGTATCTATTGCACCTTAGTGCTTTTTATGAGTCGTTGATTGCATCCAAGGGAAAACATAATAGGAAGATACTTATATAAAGCACATAGGTAAATGAAACTTATGTGCTTTTCTTTAACTTATGGTCGGACGAGGAAAGCGGTAAACAAAAACTTCTAATATAGTCTGTGTAATAGGAGGTAATATTATTATGAAATTAGAGATAATAAATAAAAAAATAATATTAATAATAATTGTATTATCTTTAATGTTATCTTCGGTACTCGTAGCTGACGGTGCTTCAAAAAGAGGAGAAAAAACGGCGAAATTTGTGGGCATTCATTCAGATGCCGGTGCTTCGGTATGGGGCGTAAATTTTGTTATTTCTTTAAATTATATAGATAAAGGTAGTTTTTCTACAGCCACGGGTATTACCACTTCTGCGACAATGTACCCTAAGCATACATTTGGTGTAGGAGATGTTATCATCGCAGGTATAACTCAAATTATAGATTTTAACGATCAGACAAGTCGCCCTATCAGACCAATAAAGAGTTCCTTTTGGGAGACGCAAAGTCTTATAGTGCCTACAGGTACACATGTGTACTATTCATATTCTGGTACTATGGATGAAACGTTTCGCTACGGTTTTGAAGCGAAAGGAAACTTTACTTTCGCGGTGCCAGATGTAGTCATGCTGGCGCCAAACACAACTTTAAATGTAAGCGTTTCCACAAGTCATTAAATATGCCACAACCTAAATAATATAAAAGGAGGCCCGCAATGAAAAGGAAATTCGCGATAGTATTGATGATATTGCTGGTATCAGCTGTTTCAGTATTTGCTGTAACGTCTACAAGCAAATTTGAAGGTGAAGATGAGATCAAAGCTTTTGGCGAAGCGAGAAAAGGCAGCATAGAAAAACTGGTTGAAAATAATAATCAGTCAAAATCCGGCGCGGTCTGCATCATTGAAGGAGAATACATCAGCAAGGAATATTTTGAAGTGAGATACAACTCATACAAAAACAGCCCTCTTGATTATGAGAACCCGAAAGAAGAGACGCTGCAATCCCTTAAACGAGAGATGGTATATAAAATGTTTGCGGATGAACACGGATTGACTCCTACCTCAGCAGAAATAAAGGCTTATGTCCAGAGCACAAGAAGCTCCATTGAGGAACTTGAAGAAGGCAGGGCTTTGATAGAAAATTACGCTCAAGGCCTGGGGATGACCGATGACGAATATTGGGAATACAATGAAAAATATGAAGCACCTCTGGCAGTTACATGGATAAAGGTAGATGAGTATATTGCGGCTAATAATCTTGCGCCCCTGGAATATGACGACGCCGAAGTAACTGTTTTAGAACAGAAATATTTTGAAAAGCTTTAGACACGCGGCCGGGGCATATGCTCCGGCTGTGGTGCTATGAAGTAGCCTTTTGCTAAACGACCACCCTTTCATCAGCCTTTGAAACCCGGTGCAGAAATCAAATTTCAGCAGGAACTTCATGGGCTTGAGAGCTTTCCTCGTCCGCAAGAGGACTCAGGAGTCCGAGCTTGTCAAAGGATTCCAGAGACATGGTTTTAAGCACACCTGAGTCGATTAACTCATCCCTTTGCATCTGTATGATATAGTCAAATTGCTCCAAATCCTTGTATTCCAGTGCGGTTCTAAGTGCATCACGTGCTGATTCGCTCAACTTTTCATAGTAGTGAGTGCAAATAAACGACACATCATAAAGGTCTCGAATCTTATCGCGGCCATTATAGGCAGCGGCTTTCAGACGGGCCATTTCATCCAAGGTGTAGACCTTTATTCCTTCCCTGATACAAATCAGGTCACGAGATATTTCCTTGCGCCTATACGAAACTTCGACTTTAAGAGACTTAGGGGGGCTCCGTAATTGATATAGGCTCTTTGCGTGGTTGCTGTGTCTTTAGCGATTTGGTAAGAATAGCCACTCTCTTCGCAGATACGACGAATCTCTTCTTTGAAACGGCTATGTGGCAAGGAAGCTCCGGGAGCGTCAAGGTCAATGTCATCAGAGAACCGATTCAGTTCATAGCACATCGACAATGCGGTTCCGCCTTTGAGCACATAGGGATTGTCCTTTTGCGCATTCATGTGTGAGAGAACGCATCTGATTGCCGCGAGGTGCTTACTTTTGTCTGCCATGTCCATTCTCCTTCTGCCGCTTAAAGGCAAGCCATTGACAACGATACTCGCGTCCCATGAAATCGTCTATCTCTTTCCATTGAGGGCTGTTTTTTAGCTGTGCGACTTTTGAAAAAATGATAGGTGTCAGTGAATTATCAACGATAAAGTCGTCTCGCATACCTTGTGCCGTACCGAAGTTTCCCTCTGCAATAAGGTCAAGACATGCCCGAATATGACTTGCTACCTGCATCTTCCCATGCCCGGGAACCTCCGTAACGTGCAATCCCCAGTCGCCAAATGGCGAGCTGTCGCTCTCAGCGACTTTTATCTTATCCCAGTTCAAGGCTGAAAAGTGCCAATCTCCCGGCGTTCCATCCGGCGATGGTAGATTAAGGGCATACACGCCCGTCACATACTTCATGGCCTTTCACCTCCACCTTTATCGGGCTGATTTAGGGCCGGCAGTGGGCCGGACAAAATGTTATCCTCGCCTGCGCCTTACAAGCGCAATGACCGCGCAGCCCGCACAAAATACGAGCACAGCCGCCAGCCCGGCCAGATTTACCATCCGCTCCCAGTTCTCGCAGGAAGCCTCATATTCGGCTATCGAGCTGTCATAATCTGCGATCAGTTCGCTGGCCGTGCTCTCTGCTTCGCTGTCGAGATAATATTCGCTCTCTGCATAGGCAACCAGCGCCTCATATGAATCCTCTACCTCGTCGTAGCCCTGCTCGCGGTTATTGATCATGGCATAGAGCGGCTCCTGCGACATTTCCAGCAGCTCCAGCAGCTCGGCAGAAGGCTCGTAAAGCGCCGGCGCCAGTTCGGTCTCAAGCGCAAGATCAAGGGCCTGCTCAAAGGCATAGCCAGCCGTGAGCACCGCCGCTTCATCATAAGCCCGGGCGGCGAATTCTATGCCGACAGGCATCCCGTAGCTGTCCTGCGCCATCGGTACGCTCATAGCCGGAACGCCGGCTGAAGGCCCGATAGCATAGCCGTTACTGTTGCCCGAAGATGCAGCCGCCTGTGCATGGCTCATAACAGTGCTGCGCATGGTCAGATAGACGACGACATCGACGTCATAGCTGTCCATAGCCGCCGTAAAGGTCCTGCGGTAGGCATCGACATTGACACTGTAATTAGACGGCAGCGCAAAGCTCATATAGACGATCTCCGCCCCCTGCTGCTCCATCAGCGCGACAGCCTGTTGAAAATAACGCTGGTTCTCAGCTGAACCGCTGCTAAGACCGCTCACTACACCTATGCGCATACCCTCAAGGCCATCCTCGCGCAGATATTTCGTATAATCCTCTTCCCCCTTGCACATGGCGCTGAGAATAATAGCGGTATCTCTGACCGTCCTGGCCAGCGGTCCCGGCGTATCTCTGCTGCTCACGCAGGCGGTGATGCCGGACATGGATAAAAGACCCTTAGTCGGTCTCAGACCGACAACTCCGTTGGCAGAAGCAGGCACCCTGATCGAAGCGTTGGTATCGGTGCCAATGCAGACCGGCGCCAGAGCAGCAGCCGCAGAAACGGCGCTGCCGCCCGAAGAGCCGTAAGAGCTCTTGCTAAGATCAAAGGCGTTGTTCACGCGGCCAAAATCGCTGATCGAATACTGTGAATGAGCCGCATAAGTATCCATGTTAGCCTTGGCGACAATGATGCCGCCGGCCTGCTTGATAGCCGCGACAATTTCAGCATCCTCGCCGGCAAGACTGCCGGAAAGTCCGGCCACTCCGTTGGTGGTGGCCATGCCCGCAACGTCGATGTTGTCCTTGACGATCACCGGCAGGCCGAAAATGTCGCTGGAACGGCCCTGCTTGGCGTAGATCTCATCGCAGACTGCGGCCTCCGCCAGCGCCGTGTCAGAGACGGAAATAATGCATTCGTACATGTCAGCGTATTCTTCTATACGCTCAAGGTAAAGAGTCATGATCTGCTTGTAAGTCAACTGGCCTTCGTCGACAGCAGCCTGCAGCATCGCGATATCCATCTTGGTTATATCGCAGACAGCTACGGCATGTCCCTCCTCCGCGCTGGCGGAGGCAGGCGCTGCCACAAGCAGGCACAGGCACAGGCACACAGCAATAAGCCGCGTCAGTTTTCGCATTTTCCTTTATCCTACTTTCTCTCAATGATATTTTTTATCCGCTCGCGATCCTCATCGCTGCCGGCGGCAACGACTATCCATTCTTCGCCTGCCTCAAGGCAGGCCTGTTCTACGGCAGCATCTCTGTCTTCGATGATGCTCACAGGCTTTGTGCTTTTCAGATAACTCATGATCTGCTCGCAGATCTGCAAAACAGGCTCGCTACCCGGATACTGCGCGGTCAAGATCGCTCTGTCGGCATAAGCATCGATCATTTCCGCCAGCTCTCTGCGTCTGTTTTGCGCCTTTCCGCCTACGCAGCCTGCTACGAGGAGAATTTTTTTCTGCGGATAAAGCTTTCTCAGGTCAGACAGCAGCGTCTGATAGCTGACCTTATTGTGAGCGTAATCGACGATCACGTCTACCGGCTTGTCAGGCAGGCGGAACAGCTCCATCCGTCCCGCCACCTTGACAGCGGCCAGGCCGGCTTTAATCTCGCTAAACGGTATGTCAAGCGAGGAAGCCAGCGCGACAGCCGCCAGCGCATTGCCGGCATTATATGCTCCGCCAATGCTGACGGCAAGCTCTTGTGTCCGGCCGCCTGTTTTAACTGTAAGACGGATACCCTCTGCTGTCGCCTTTATATCGCAGCCGTAAATATCAATGCCAAGCTCCGCAGCCTCTTCTTCTGTCATGGCCAGCTCACTGGCAAAGGTGATGAGGTGGCGGCACTTTTTCGCCTCCAGAAGCACCCTTTCTCTCAGCGCAGGCTCCATATCCATATTGACGCAGGCCGTGCGGCTCTGAGCGAATATTTTCAGCTTGGCTGCAAAATAGTCTTCAAAGTCAGGGTGCTCTGCCGGCGAGATATGATCCTCGGAAATATTGAGAAAAGCACAGGTCTCGTACAAAAGCGCAGCAGTACGCCCGTACTTGAGCGCCTGCGAGGAAGTCTCCATCACCACATAGCGGCAGCCGTTATGTGCGCAGCGCGAAAGAAGCTCCTGCAATTCCAGCGTTTCGGGCGTCGTCATGTTGTGCGCCTTCTCAGTGCGCTCACCGTCGTAAGTATAGATGCCGGAGATAAAGCCCGCCTTCTTTTCGCCGCAGGCACGCGCATGTTCGTCGATAATCGCTTTGAGAAAGGCCGCCGTAGTCGACTTGCCCTTGGTGCCGGTGATGCCGGCCATCATCAGCCTGCGGTTCCAGATGTCATCGTAATACAAGCGCCCCAGCTCCGACATGGCAGCGCGAACATCGCTGACCTGCAGGCAGGGAATCGTCCCGCCCGCCTGCGTATAGGGCCGTTCGCTCACATAGCAGAAAGCGCCCTTTTCGATGGCCTCAGCCAGATACTGCTCTTTGAAAGAAAGTCCCTTGCAGATAAAAAGCGTTCCCTCTGTAACGCCGAGAGAGCTGTAGGTGAGGTGCTGCACCGGCCTGTTTAAAGCCTCTTCTTTCGCGTTGCACGAAAGAAGCAGTCCTTCATTTTTTAACAGCTGCATATATTCCCTGAGACTCTTTTCCTTCATCCTTTGTTCTCCTTTGGATAATTCTACATATATTCTACCATACCCGCCTGTTTTACGGAATATTCATTTTATTGCGCGCGGGCAGCGGCGGCAGAGGTCTTCCTCCAGCTCCCCGGCCAGGGCGCTGACCTGCGTAAAATTCATGTTCGGCACGTACATTTCTTCTACCTGAAGATGCGTTTTTTTCGCCTTGCCAAGATACCGTACGGCCTTGTTGAGGAGAATATCGTATTCGTCGTTGAGCGCGCTCAGCAGCTCCCGGTTGCTGTCCAGTGTCATGCTGTCCATGTAATCGTTCATATCGAGAAAAGCGATTTCCTGCTCGCGGCCTTCTGCGCTTACAAGCTCCCACGGCTCTACGTCGTGATAGCGGTTGACCGTCATAAACGCCGTTTTCAGCTCCGGGATCAGGATATGCTCCACTTTTTCCTCCGGGCTCATGGAGCAGTAGAAAAGCTCAATGTCAAAGCCGCGGTAGATCGCACCTTCGGCGAGGATCGACATCAGGCTGTTCGCTGCGTATCCGGTCGGAACGTTGATCATATAGACCTTTTCCATCTCCGCTGCCAGGCTGGTGAGATAGTTGACGGCGCCGCTGGCCGTGATGGCGCTGGCAAAAAATTTTTTCACCCGGCCGGGAGCAAGAGAAATATCATAAGCGCCGTATTCGCGCGCCACTATATCGGCGATCGTGCGGTAGATTTCACTGGCTGACAGAGCCTGCGCGTAGATTTCCTCCAGGCTGCGAAACACGCTCTTGGCGGCAGCCAGATAGTTGTAGGCAATCCTGTACCAGCGTGAGGTTTCTTCGTTAAGCGCGATGATTTCCTCCTTGGCCGCGGCGATGCTCTCTTCGTTCCAGTAAGCGGCCAGATCCACGATGCGATCCACCGCGCCGGGCGTGATCGGGTCGGTGATGTGCGGGCTGGTGCCGTCGATCACGGCCAGCTTCCTCTCTCTCACCACGATGCCGTCAAGCGAATTCTCATCGGCAGAGCAGTGCAGAAAATCGACGCTTTCGCCCCGGGCGGCAAAGCTTTCGCCGATCCGTCTCATAAACGTCGACTTGCCGGTGCCGGGGCCGCCCTTGAGGCAGATGATCCTGTTTGCTTCCTTCTGACTTAAAATGTATCTATAGTAAGAATAGAATCCCAGCGGCGTGTTATTGCCGGGGAAATAATGCCTCTGTACGGACAAAATTATACCTCCTTAGCATGATCTCCTATATACTATGCCAAGGAGGTTTTTA
This sequence comes from uncultured Clostridia bacterium, assembly GCA_944382925.1. Classification (GTDB taxonomy): domain Bacteria; phylum Bacillota; class Clostridia; order Peptostreptococcales; family Anaerovoracaceae; genus Fimisoma. Next base: position 50,535 of record CALWNX010000052.1, read on the forward strand.
AAGTTCAGCCTCTGTTCTTTATGCCGGGTTTGATGCGCTCCGTTTCTACTGCCTTGAGACGACCGCCGGCCAGCTCGTAAAAAGCGGCCACCGCCATGAAAATATAGCTCAGAAGCGGCGCGACGCTGATGAAGCATATCAGCACCATGGCGATCATCATCAGCGTGACCATGGTGGTAAAAACTCCCTGCATCATCAGAAAGTCAAAAGCCAAAGTGGCAATCAGCAGCATGATCATTGCGACAGCTACGAGGAACAAGAGCCGCCGCACACACCAGCCGATAAACGAGATTAGCAGCTTAAAGAGCTCGCCCTTGTTGCCCTTCATCAGCCGCTTGCT
>CALWNX010000053.1 GCA_944382925.1 uncultured Clostridia bacterium
ATGGTCATTCCATCTATCCCCGGCGCTCCCTTGTTTGCCTTCACTCTTTTGTAAGCTCTGTTCATGTTATCTCTTTCCAGTATCTTACCTAAGATATCCGGCTCTGCACTGTCTCTTTCCTTCCATATCCGGTTGAATGAACGGTGCGCTCTCACATACCCTTTACGTTCCGCGCTATCTCTCTGTGAGCAGCTTTCTTTCTCGTTTTCTGCACTCATTTGCTCATTCCTCCTTTCCAGGTTGTACTTAAGACTCCTATTGATTCGGTCCTTCGCTTCTCAGTTACTATGACCTCTGCTGACTTCTGTGTGCTCAGCGCTACATTACGGTAGCGGTTACCCTTTTCAGGGCATCTCACACAGACCTCCCTGGGTACCACACGCTTCTTTCTCTCCATCTATCTGCCGCATTTACCATGCATGATTCCGTGTAGCTATCGGGCTTCATCTTGTTCAGCAGACTTACCCTCATGCATAGCCTCTTATGCGATTTCCGTTCGTCAGACCGGAGATTTGCCCGTGGGTTAGTAGGTTCCCCACATCCGGCTTCCTTCAGATTCCACCTCACGATGGACACCCTTGCCTTCGGCTATATCCTTCCCACTACCGGGCGGATTCAGGACTTTCACCCGTTAGAAACGTGCGCCGCCAGGCGCACTAAAAAAACTGCCAGCTATTAAGCTGGCAGCATGTTTCCTGCGTAAATCGGCGTTGTGCAGGTAATAGTAAGGGATTACGAGCAGCACGATGTTGATGACGATCTCTATCGCTCCGTTGCCGGCCTGGAAGAAGTTCCACAGCTGCGCCACGAAGAGGATCACGCCCATGATCACGGTCAGCAGAGATTTTTTCCCTGCCAAAAGCAGGCCGAGAAGACCGGCCAGAATCTTGAAGCCGTTGAGCACGTAAAGAGCGGTCAGGCCAAACAGCGCGCTCTTGCCTTCTGCCTCGGAAAGGCCGGAAAAGGCGGTATCGGAGCCCAGAATGCCTCTCAGAGCCAGAATCGAAATTACACCCAGTAAGATCACCAGTACGCTGGCGATGCGCAAATGCTTGCTTGCGTTGTTAATGTTTTAAGTACCTCTTTTTCTTTCTTTTTATTTTCTGCCAAAGTCCTGCATGTCAGCCGTCAGAAAGTGCGCCGCCTTTTCAGCGTCACGGGCTCTGATGGCTTCGATTACATCCTTATGGTATTTGGTATCAGACGGGAAGGAAATCTTTCCCCACTGATCCCAGTAAAACTGTGCGTAAGCCCTGGTAAGCGTCTTAAGCGCCTGCTCCAGCGAGCGATACGCAAATTCGTTGTTGGCAAAGGACATAAGCTTAAGATGAAACTGCTTGTTGTATTCCCAGTGTGCCCAGAAATCACGGACCGCAGCTTCGCCGGTGCAGAGCCTGTTTATCTCTTCCAGCTCAGCGAGCTGCTCCTGGGAAATATCATTGATGATCTGCCACAGCATGCCGGCCTCAAAAGCTGTTCTGTAGCTAAGTATGTCGTCTATATCGCTTCTTGTCAGTCTCACCACCATGTAACCGCAGCGCGGTATGCTCTTAAGAACGTTTTCGCTGCAAAGCTCCACCAGAGCCTCGCGCACGGGAGATTTGCTCACGCCGTACTTTTCTATCAGCATCCCTTCGCTTATGATCTCGTCGGCAGCATATTCGCCCTCGATGATGGCGCGCATAATGTCGTCATAGACCTTCTTCTTCAGATTCTCTTTTTTCATAAACTCTCCCACTTTTCTCCAACATTCCATAATAATATATCACTTTTTGACAAAAAAGTAAATAGTAACTGTCGCATCTGACGCTTTCGGTGGGGGATATTGAGCTTGACCTTGTATAATATTTCTGATATTATCAGTAATATAACCATTGTTTCGGTAAAAATTAGCAATTACCCGATGATATAGGGAGGTCATATGGACAAAAAGCTTTACAACGATTTTAAGAAAATTCTCAGCTCCGAGCTGATACCGGCTCTGGGCTGCACGGAGCCCGGCGCGATCGCCTACGCCGCTTATCAGGCGGGAAAGCTGCTTGACGCCATGCCTGACTGTCTGCAGCTGTGGTGTAGCGGCAACATCGTCAAAAATGTTAAGGGCGTAATCGTTCCCAATTCCGGCGGGATGCGCGGTATCGAAGCGGCTGCAGTCCTCGGACTTCTGGCCGCTCTGTCGGATAGCGAGGTGCAGGAGCTGGAGGTACTCGACAGTATCGGCGAAAAAGAATTAGCAGCCGCCCGCAAGCTGCTGGCAGAGGATTTCTGCCGCTGCCAGCTGGAAGAGGATTCGCCTAATCTGTACATAGAGGTAGTGGCCAAAAGCGCAGAGCACGAAGCCAGGGTGATCGTCCGCGACAGTCATACGAATATCGCGCTGGCCTCTCTGGACGGCCAGGTCATCATCGGTGCCGGCAGCAAAAGCGCTGATCCGGAGCTTGAGAGTCTCAAAGATGAGCTTTCTGTCATGCGCATTCTCGAATTTGCTTCCGCGCTCAGCGAGGAGGACGGAAGGATGCTGTTCAGCCGGCAGATTGCAGCAAACGAAGCTATCGCCGAAGAAGGACTGGCAAAGCTATACGGGGCCGGTGTCGGCCGCACTCTGCTCAAAGCGCGCGGAGCAGGCTCGGTGCGAGCGCGGGCGGTTGCCAAGGCGGCGGCTGGCTCTGACGCGCGGATGAACGGCTGCATCATGCCGGTGGTCATCAACTCGGGCAGCGGCAATCAGGGAATCACCGTCACCGTGCCCGTCGTCGAATATGCCCGCGATATGGGGCTTGCCGAGCCGGCCCTCTACAGGGCGCTGGCGGTCAGCAATCTGATTTCGATCCACATCAAGCATCACATCGGCAAGCTCTCGGCTTTCTGCGGAGCTGTCAGCGCTTCCTGCGGCAGCGGGGCTGCCATTGCCTATCTCAGGGGCGCCGACTACAGGCAGATCTGCGCTACGATCGTCAACACGCTGGGAAACGTGGGCGGTATCGTCTGCGATGGCGCCAAGGCTTCCTGTGCAGCTAAGATCGCTTCTTCTCTTGATGCGGCCTTCCTCGGCTATGATATGGCCAGGGACGGCCTCTGCTTCCGCTCCGGCGAGGGCTTTGTCGAGGAGGATATCGAGGAAACGATCGACAACATGGGCAAGATCGGCCGCTACGGCATGCGCAGCACCGACAAGGAAATCCTCCACCTGATGCTCGGTCACAAGGACTATATCTGCGACTAACGCGAGCTTTTGAGCAGCAGCGCCGAGTTGAGGATGACCAGCACGCTGCCGGCGTTGTGTACCAGCGCCCCCACGACCGGGCCCATGAGGCCGGTCATGGCCAGGATGATGGCGATAAAGTTTAGCGTCATCGAAAAAGTGAGGTTGAGCTTGATCGTCGTCATCATGCGCCTGGCCAGCGCAAGCAGGTGCGGCAGCTCGCGGATTTCATCGTCCACGAGGACAATATCGGCGGCATCGACCGCAATGTCGCTGCCCACCTTGCCCATGGCGATGCCCACGTTGGCCTTTTTCAGCGCCGGCGCGTCGTTGATGCCGTCGCCGATCATGCAGACGTCCTCGCCCTGCTGCTGAAGGGCACCGATATATTTCAGCTTATCCTCCGGCATGCAGTCTGCTGCCACGTCTTTTATTCCCAGCTGCCTGGCAATGCTGCGGGCAGCCTCCTCATGGTCGCCTGTCAGAAGCACCGGCGTCACTTTTAGCTCTTCAAGCTCCGCCATTATGCGCGGGCTTTCCTCTCTGAGCGTATCCGCCAGCGCAATGTAACCGGCCAGCTTCCCGTCTACCTCCACATAGATCACCGTGCTGCCGTCTTTTTTGTGCGCGGCGACGCCGCCGCAGGCTTTAGCGTCTTTGTGCGCGGCAGCGCCGCAGGCTTTGGCGTCTTTGCTTTCTGCGCTCTGGCGGCCGAGAAGCCGCAGATTCCCGGCTCTGACCCGGCGCCCGTCCACGAGAGCGGTCACGCCCTGTCCCGGCATCATCTGAAAATCAACCGCCGCGGGCGGCTGCACCCCGCTTTCTTCCCGGTAGCAGCGCACTATCGCCCTGCCCAGCGGATGCTCGCTCAGTCTCTCCGCCGCGGCTGCCAGAGCATAAAGCTCTTCTCTGCTGAAACTTCCTTCTATAACGCCTACTTCTGTCACCTGCGGCTGTCCGTAGGTCAGCGTGCCCGTCTTGTCAAAGGTAATGCGGCTGACCTTGGCCAGACGCTCCAGGGCGTCGCCTTCCCGCACCAGAAAGCCGTGTCTGGTCGCGTTGCCGATGGCGGCCATGATGGCGGTCGGCGTAGCCAGCACCAGCGCGCAGGGGCAGAAAACGACCAGGATCGTCACAGCGCGGATAATTTCTCCCGTGATCAGCCAGGTGAGCGTGGCTGCCGAAAGAGCGCCCACGACGATCCAGGTGGCCCAGCGATCGGCCAGCGTCACGATCTTGGCCTTGCCGGCGTCCGCCGACTGCACGAGGCGGATCATGCGCTGGATGGAGCTGTCCTCGCCTACCTTGGTGGCTCTCATCTCGAAAGCGCCGAACTGATTGACGGTGCCGCTGAAAACCTCGTCGCCTGCTTCTTTGTCGACCGGCAGCGATTCGCCGGTCATCACCGCCTGATTGATCGAGGTCTGGCCGCGCACGAGCACGCCATCCACCGGCACGGTTTCGCCCGGCAGCACCCTGAGAATATCGCCTATCCGCACCTCCTCTGCCGGGATTATGATTTCGTGTTCCGCTCCGGCCGACGCTTCGGTTTCCGCCTCTTGTTCCGCTCCGGCCGGCGCTCCGGCCCGGCTGATGACGCGCGCTGTCTGCGGCGTAAGATGTACGAGCTTTTCGATGCCGGCCCTGGCTCTGGCGACCGTCAGATCCTCAAGCAGCGCGCCCAGCTGCATGATGAAGGCCACCTCGCCGGCGGCAAAATCTTCGCCGATGCACACGGAAGCGATCAGCGCCATCGAGACCAGCACGTCAGCCTTGATGTCGAAAGCGGTGACCAGTCCGATGACGGCCTCAATTATTATCGGGATGCCGCAGAAAATGATCGCGGCCCAGGCGGCGTCAAACGGCAGGGGCAGAAGGTCAAAGATACTGATGATCAGCGAAGCGGCTCCGATGAGCAGAAAGGCGACGTCCTTTTTGACGCCTCCCAGCTCAAGCAGCCATTCGGCTCTATCGA
>CALWNX010000054.1 GCA_944382925.1 uncultured Clostridia bacterium
GCCTGATACTGCATGATCCACTGCCGAAGTGTTTCATGAGCTACACCAGCCTCTGCTGCCGCACTATTCAATCCCACATCTCCATTCATATATTTGAGGATAATTTTTACCTTCTCTTCCAGACTTAGTTTTGACTTTTGTGACATGACAATGCTCCCTCCATGTTTGACTGTGTTTTTTCTTTTTCACTGTCTCTCATAGGGGGAGCATATCAATTTTTAGCAGGGGCGCCCCCTGCTAAACGCCCGCAAATTATGTATTTTAGCAGGGGCGCCCCCTGCTATGCAATCATTTTCCATCCAATTAGCAGGGGTAAAAAAGCGCAAAAAAGCGTAAAGTCGGCAAAAAAGATGCCTTCAGCGCTGAATATCTGTTAAACGACACCTTTCAGACACATAATTACCCCTGCTAAATGTGCTCCGGCAAGCAAACCAGCAGGAGCGCCTCCTGCTAAATCTTTCATAATCTGCACTCTGGCAGGGGCGTCCCCGTAGCAGAGATACCTACTTGCAGGGGCGGCCCCTGTCAAAAGCAAACACGCCAGCCCGCATATTTTATCCCCTTGCATCTTGACTTTTCCTTAGCGCGAATTTAATATTTAAATAAGGGATTTTTTACCGTAATATGTCAAGATAAGATTGGAAAAGGAGGCCTGCTCATGGCTCGTGAAATCAAACTCCTCACACCCGAATACATAGAGGATTATCTCACCATCTATCTAAACGCATATCCGGCCTACAAGGACGTCGGTCATGCCGGCTGCGAAAAGTACCGCCCGCGGATACTCCACTCCATGCAAAACGATAAGGACGTCCATTTTTACGGCCTTTTCGAGGACGGCAGGCTGATTGCGACCATGAAGCTGATCGACTTTTCTCTCAACCTGTTCGGCCGCATGCAGCCAGCCTGCGGACTGATGGCGCTGGGCGTGCATCCGCTTTACAAGAAAAACAGGGCTGCGCTGGAAATGGTGAAATTTTTTGAAAAATATGCCGCCGGCCAGGGCGCGGCGCTGGCCATGCTGCTGCCTTTCCGCATGGATTTTTACCGCCAGATGGGCTACGGTTACGGAACTAAGCTCGACGAATACCGCCTTCCTACTCTCAGCCTGCCCAAGGCCGAAAAAGAGGAAATCGCCAAGCTGCGCTTTCTTGGCGCCGCTGACATACCGGCCATGCTGGCCTGCCACTCGGCCTTTGCTGCTAAAAACCACGGCATGGCGGCAAAATTTTCCGACGAGATCCGTTCTCTCGCCGAAGACGATCAGAGCCGGCGGGTGGCCTATTTTGAAGATGGCCGCATGCTGGGCTACGTTTCGTACGCCACGGTCTGCGAAAGCGCCGTCAACTATACGCAAAACCGCATGGAGGTCAGCGAGCTCGTCTACCTGAACGGCCGCGTGCTGCGCTGCCTGCTCGGTTACCTGCGCAATCAGAGCGACCTGGCGCAGACCGTAGTCCTGCGCAGCGGCGAAGCAGATTTTTACCACCTGCTGCCGTCCGCGCAGGATGTCTCTGAAAACTACATCGACTTTGGTTTTTTACAGACTAACGTTGCGGCCGTCGGCACGATGTACAAGATCGTCGATCCGCAAAAATTTGTCAGGGCGACCGCCTACCGCCGCTTTCCGGCCGCCAGTCTGACGGTGCGCTTCGTCTACGAGAACGAGCTGGAACACACAAACGGTTCTCTGTGTGTGCGCTTTTCGCCGGAAGGACTGTGGGAGCTTGCCGCAGAGGATAAGGCCTGTGATGTGACAGTCACCTCGACGCTGGCGACGCTTTCTTCGCTCCTGATGGGCAGCCTCGGCTTTTCTGCCCTGGTGCGGCTGGGCGGACTTTCTCTCAGCGATCCGCAGTACGAGGAAACGCTGGATGAGCTTTTCTACTGTAGGCAGAAGCCGTGGACCAACACGGACTATTAAAAAGGCCGCGCAAGGGCCCGCGCCTTTTGCGGGCGGCGGCTCAATCTATAAAAATACAAGGTGAAAAAATGACATTAAATTTTAAAGGGTCCTGCCTTACTCTTCTCGGTATTTCAGTAATCATGGTGGTGGGACTGTTTATTGTAGAAATGCCGATCGCAGTCATCCTGATCGCAGAATCAGTCTTCGTGGGCGTCATCGCCCTGCTGCGGAAAATTCCCTATGGACAGCTGCAGGAAAGCATGGTATCTTCCGTGGTGGCCTTTATCACCCCGATCCTGATGCTGCTCCTGATCGGCGCCCTGGTCGCAAGCTGGATCATCGGCGGCACGGTGCCGACCCTGATCTATATCGGCCTGAAGATCATCGACGCCAGATTCTTCCTCATCATTACTTTTTTGATGTGTACGCTGATGAGCATGCTGATCGGCACTTCCTGGGGTGTCATTTCGACGCTGGGCGTAGCCTTTGCCGGTATCGCCGGCGGTCTGGGCGTCGATCCGGCCTACACCGTCAGTGCTGTCGTTTCCGGCGCCTTCATCGGCGATAAGATGTCGCCGCTCTCAAGCTCTGTGGCACTGGCCGCCGAGCTGACCGCGGTAGAACCGGCCAAAGGCATCAAGGCCACCGTCTCTGCCAATATCCTGCCCTTTATCGCGGCAGTCGCGCTCTATATTTACCTGGGGCTTACCACCGCTCCCAGCGGCCAGGCCCATACTCAGGAAACAGAAGCTCTGATGGAGGCTCTGGCCGGTGAGTTCAAGCTCGGCATTCTGCCGCTGCTCGCCCCGGTGCTTTTGATCTTCTTTATGGTCATCAAGGTGCCGACGATCCCCACCTTTGTGCTCGGTATCATCATAGGCGTGCTCGAATCCGTCTTCGTCCAGGGCTGCGATCTCAAGGCCCTCACCGAAGGGCTGATGAGCGGCTACAGCATGGCTGAGGATCCGGCCATCAACGAGCTGCTGCACTACGGGGGTGTCGACAGCATGGCCTCAACTCTGATCCTGCTGCTGTTTGCCGCCTGCTTCGGCGGTATCATCAAGCGGCTGGGCATCATCACCTGTCTTTTGGAGCGGGTGTTCCGCAATACGCGCACCAGCGGCGGCATCGTCACCGGAGCCGTCATCCTGCATGCGATCTGCTTTGTCGTCACCGGCAACTACTATGCGATCAACTCGATCCTCGCTCCGCCGCTCAACGATGTGTTCGACAAGAACAGCGTCTCCCGCGACAAGCTGACCGCCGTGCTGCTCAACGCCGGCACCGGCATCTCGCCGATGATCCCCTGGTCTGCCACGGCGATCTTCGTCACCAATACTCTGGGCATGGACGGCACCGGCTACACGGTCTTCGCTCCCGTACTGTGGCTGCCGCTCATCCTGCAGCCGCTGATGGCATTGGTTTCCCGGGACAAAACGCGCAGTTTTCAACGTGATGCCGAAAAAGCGGATAGCACAAGATGAATTTGAAATGGGCTTAGGGTTACAGAACAAAATATGTTGTAAAGGCGGACAAGTTTTTTTCTCAAAGCACCTCATAGCAACGTTGGAAGAACAATTCTTTGTCCGCTGTTTTCGCTACACCCGCAAAATTAAAGTGTTAAGAAAGCCAAAGAGCCGCCCGCGGGCGGCTCTCAGAGTGTAGACAAACCCCTCGAACAACTTCAGTTGTAGTTATTTTGAAGAAACAAAAAAACTACAACAATTGAGCGTCAGCCGGACCGCTTTTGCGAGCGCCATGGGCGCGATGTTGTAATATTTTGCAAATTCCTGCCGTAATTACAACCAAAAGGTTGTAAGCATGGCAGCTTTCTCTAAAAAATACAACATCGGCTGTTTTGGCCCGCCGGCGTTGTCTGTTTTGGCTCAGGCGCCGCAAAAAGCCAACATTTCCTCCCATTTTCATCCATTTTTCGGTCATATGGGAGCCGATGTTGGCTTTTTGAAAGCTATATGTGATTTCAGACAACAGTTTTTTGGAAAAACGTTGTCTGTTTCTGTATCCGGCAGGCAAAAAGCCAACATCAGCCGAATTTAAGCTCTTTGGCTGTGTCTATTCTATTCTGCGTTCGGGATGAACAGCGCCTGACCGTAAGAATCGATGCCGTATTCGCCGATCAGCTCCTGTACTTCGTCGGAGCAGATCCACTCGATGAAAGCGTTAGCTCCCTCGATGTTGGTATCCTCATACTTTTCCGGGTTGACCGCGATCACGCCGTACTGGTTAAACAGCGCCGAATCGCCCTCGCAGACGATGGTAAGATCGATAGCCAGATCGGAGTCATTGACATATTTGAGCCAGGTGCCCCTGTCGGTCAGGCAATAAGCCTGCTGCTCGTCAGCCATGGTGATGGTGGCTCCCATGCCCTGGCCGGACTCGATGTAGTTCGGATTGGCCGCAGTGTCGATGCCCAGCTCGGCCCAGATCTCCTTTTCTTTTTTATCAGTACCCGAATCGTCGCCCCTGGAAACGAAAGGCAGCTTGCCGTCCTGGATCTGATTGAAGCAGGTTTCGACATCATCACCGTCTACCTGACCGTTATCCGGGCCGACAACGACAAAGTCGTTATACATTACCTGAAACCTTTCCACACCGTAGCCGCTTGCCACGAATTCCTCTTCGCTGGCCTTGGCATGTACGAGCACTACGTCGACATCGCCGTTCTCACCCAGCTTGAGAGCCTCGCCGGTGCCGACGGCAGTCCACTCCAGCGTCCAGCCGGTGTCCTCTTTAAAGATCGGCGCCAGGTAGTCAAGCAGCCCGGTGTCCTCGGTGCTGGTGGTAGTGGCCATCATCACCGTGCCCTTGTCGGCCGTCTCGCCCTGCGGCTCATCGCCGGTCGTTTCATCGCTTCCGCAGGCCGCAAAGCAGAAAACAAGCATTGCGATCAGCAAAGCGCTCATCAGTTTCTTCATTTCTTTTTCCTCCTCAATGTGAAATTGATAAGGTGCCAAGAAAAAAGCTCCCGAAAGAGAGCCCACAAAAAACAAGCAGCGCTTATAATTTGAAGGAAATCTTTTCAAACTCGGAAGGCATCCTTTTTTCAAAAAACACCCGGCGGCTTTAGGTCATAGCGCCCTCTGCCGGGGAAGCCTTAGACCGTCCAGCTCGAATTCCTTATTTTAATTATAACTCTGCCCGCTTCATCATTCAATCATTTTTGCAAACTTATGCGGACTGCCGTTCACCAAGCAGACTTTCATTAGGCAGCTCCTTCTTTATATGCTTCATTATCAGGACGTAGCAGACGCAATGCGCTACCAGCGTGATAAACCAGGTCACAGGATAGGAGAGATAAACCACGGTGATCGTATGGAAACGCTCGATCTGGAAGATCGTCGCCAGCCACAGAAGTCTCAGTCCGCAGGCTCCTACCAGCGAAACGATCATCGGCACGATCGAATAGCCCAGGCCCCTCATCACGCCGACCATGGTATCCATCATGCCGCAGAGCGCATAAGTAGTGCAGATCACCGCCATTCTCTTCATGCCCTCGGCGATTACCTCCGGGCTGCTGGTATAAATGCCCAAAAGCGTGTTGCCGAAGAGGAAAGCGATATTGCCCATCACCAGCCCCGTCACCGCCGCACAGGCTACCGACCTGATCATGATCGGCTGCACCCTGTCGTATCTGAACGCGCCCACGTTCTGGCTCGTAAAGGAGATCGCCGACTGGTAGAAAGCGTTCATGCCGAAATAGACGAAGTTTTCCAGATTGCTGGCTGCCGCACTGCCAGCCATCGTCACATCGCCAAATGAGTTGATCGAAGCCTGCACGACCACGTTGGAAATGGAAAAGAGCACGCCCTGAAAACCTGACGGCAGGCCGACTCTGAGGATGCTGGCAAAATGCTCCTTGTGCACCCCCAGCTTGCGGAAGCTGAGCCTGAAGCCTTCCTCCTCTCTCAGCAGGCATCTGATGACCAGCACCGCCGAAAGCGTCTGCGCGATGGCAGTCGCCGCCGCCACGCCGGCCACGCTCATATTGAAGACGATCACAAAGACCAGATCGAGAACCACGTTGGTCACGCCGGCTGCCAGCAGGAAGAAGAGCGGCCTCTTGGTATCGCCCTTGGCCCTGAGAATCGCGCTGCCGAAGTTATAGAGCATCATCGACGGCATGCCGAGGAAGAGCACGCGCATATAGAGCGCTGCCAGTCCCACCAGATTGTCAGGCGTCTGCATGAGCCGGAGAATCGGTTCCGCGGCGACAAAGCCGATCACGGCCAGCAGCACGCCGCTGGCGGCGCTGATGGTCACGGCCGTATGAATGGCTTCGTTGAGCTGCTGCATCTTGCGGCCGCCGAAATATTTACCCACCAGCACGTTCGCGCCGACAGACAAGCCGATGAAGAGATTGGTGAGCAGGTTGATCAGCGAAGAGGTCGAGCCGACCGCCGCCAGCGAATGGTCGCCGACGAACTGGCCCAGAACCACAATATCGGTGGCATTAAAAAGCATCTGCATGATGCTGGAGAGCATCAGCGGCAGAGCAAAAACGAGCATCTTTTTCAAGATCGGCCCGTTGACCATATCTATTTCGTGTTTTTTTACCGTCTTCTCCTTCTTGCCTTTATCTCTCACGTCCGTCTCCTTCACTGTTATTTACTCGCACACACTGCTATATATTCATTCTACCATCGATAAACTTTTTTTCCACCAAAATATATGATTTTGCCAAAAAATTTTTTACGCCCGCGGCAGGCTCCATCTGAATCTGGCCGCGCAAAGCCTGAGAACTATGATTATCACAGTGCCTGACATCATGGAAACAGCCTGTCCGCACTGCTCCCACATCAGGCTGCAGATCACGGCGCCGATGATGGAGGCGCTGGCATAAAAATGTCTGACAAAAATATACGGCCTGTCGCCGGCCATGATGTCGCGCATGATGCCGCCGCCGACTCCCGTCACCACGCCGACGAAGGAGAGGAGAAAAATGCTGTACTCATCCGATACGGCTGTGGCGGTCTGAATGCCGACAGTGGTGAAAACCCCCAGACCGACGGAATCCATCAGCAGCAGTCCTTTTTCATAAAGCAGCGGCTGCGCCCGGAAGGCTCTGCGCACCGCCGGCAGAAAAACCATGACCGACGTCGCCACAGCGATCAGCGCATACATTGGATCGACGAAGATCACCGGAGGAGTGAGCCCCAGGATAAAGCCTCTGACATACTAAAATTCTCCTTGGCAGCATGGTTGTATTTTGCTTCCAGCAAAGCAGCGGACCCGGGCGGCCCGCTGCGTATTTACGTGATTCGGCCGCCGGCCGCGGCCGTTAATCTGTATAGTTGTCGAAATATCCCTGGATGTAGATGAAAGGCGTGCCCTTGTCACCCGAACCCGAGGTAAGGTCGCACAGCGAGCCGAGCAGGTCGGTCAGGCGGCGCGGCGTGGTGCCTTCGGTGGACATCTGTCCGACGAGGTTATCGTCCTTTTCGCGGATCGCTTCTTCGATGGCCGCTTTCAGCTCCTCACCGCGCAGCGCGGCGAAATCGTTGTCCGCCAGGTATTTGAGCTTGAGCTCGTTAGGCTGTCCGATGAGCCCGGCGGTGTAGCCCGGAGATACCACGGGGTCGGCCAGCTCCCAGATCTTGCCGACCGGATCCTTGAAGGCTCCGTCGCCGTAGACCATGACCTCTACGGTCTTGCCGGTACGGGCCTTGATGTCGGCCTGCACGCCCTCGACGAACTCCTGGCAGCAGATCGGGAAAAGCTTGATCTTGTCCTCGGTCGCCTTGTTGGAGCCGAGGATGCCGAAATCAGGATTGTAGCCGGAGCCGTCTACCGGCTCGGTCAGCAGCTCGTCCATGGCGATCACCACGTCGCCGCCGGCGTCCTTGATCATCCTCTTGGTGCGCGCCCTGGTATGAATGTCGGCGCAGAGCACCTTGTCGGTATAGTCGAGGATTTTGCGCGGATCGTTGGCGAAGACGATCTGCGCCTCGGCGCCCTCCTCCTCGATGATGGATTTATAATAATTGACATAGTCGACGTCGGTAAAGGTATGGCGCGACTTGCCGAAAGCATCCTCAAACTCCTCCTGCGTAAGCACGTCGGTGTAAGGATCGATGCCCTTCTGGTCCATGATGTCGATGTCCAGCAGATGATTGCCAACCTCGTCGCTCGGATAGCTGAGCATCAGCACCACCTTGCGGCAGCCGGCGGCGATACCGCGCAGACAGATAGCAAAGCGGTTGCGGCTCAGGATCGGAAATACCACGCCGACCGTGCCGCCGCCCAGCTTGTTTCTCACATCCGTGGCCAGCTGATCTGTCGTCGCATAATTAGCCTGCGCGCGGGCGAGGATCGATTCGGTCACCGCCAGCACATCCTTGCTGCCGATGGTAAAATCGCCGTGCTCGAGGCAGTCCATCAGCGTATCAACTACTATTTTGCGGAGGTCGTCCCCCTCCTTGATGATCGGTCCCCTGAGACCTCTGGAAACCGTGCCTATTCTTCTATCCATCTTCTTATCTCCTTGCTTTTCGCTTCTTTTTATTTAAAATACTGCACCGCCGAGGCGAACAGCTTCATATCGAATTCTCCCGGCACATTCTTGTAAATGCCGTAGCCGGTTCTTTCCGTGTGACCCATCTTGCCCAGCACTCTGCCGTCAGGCGAAACCAGACCCTCGACCGCCATGTCGGAGCCGTTAGGATTGAACTGGATCTCGTTGGTCGGCTGCCCCGCAAGATCGACGTACTGCGTGATGATCTGGCCGTTTTCTGCCAGCTCCTCAAGCAGGCCCTGATCGGCGATAAAGCGGCCCTCACCGTGCGAGATCGGCACCGTGTAAATATCGCCCACCTTCACGCTACTCAGCCACGGCGAATTGTTGGAAGCTACCCTGGTGCGCACCAGCTTGGACTGGTGACGCGATATTTTGTTATACGTCAGCGTCGGGAAGCTGCTGTCGGTATCGAGAATCTGGCCGAAAGGCACCAGACCCAGCTTGATCAGCGCCTGGAAGCCGTTGCAGATGCCGGCCATCAGCCCGTCGCGCTTTTCCAGAAGCTCCATGACCGCTTCCTTGATCTCCTGATTGCGGAAGAAAGCCGTAATCAACTTGCCGGAGCCGTCCGGTTCGTCGCCGCCGGAAAAGCCGCCCGGAATGAAGATCATCTGGCTTTCCCGCACTTTCTGCGCGAAGTCCTCTACCGAACGCGCCACAGCGGCAGCCGACAGGTTGTTGATGACGAAGATCTCAGGCTTTCCTCCTGCCTGGTCAAAAGCCTTGGCCGAATCGTATTCGCAGTTGGTGCCCGGAAATACCGGGATCAGCACCTTCGGGCCGGCCGTCTTGACCGCGGCCGCAAAGGTCTTTTTCGTCTCGTAGGAAAGCGCCTTCGGCTTTTCGCCTTCGCTCCTGATATTGCACGGATATACCGGCTCCAGCTTTTCTTCGTAGAGGCGGCAGAGCTCGGCAAGCGCAAGCCTGTCTTTGCCGCGGCTGATTGCGCCCTCAGCGCTTGTGCGTCCGAGCAGAAGCGCCGACTCGCTCTCAAGCTCGCCTTCAAGCTCGACGATGAAAGCGCCGTAACTGTAAGCGAAGATTTCTTCTGTGCTCAGCGCGTCGCCATACTCAAAACCGATACCGTTACCCATCGCCATCTTCAGCACAGCCTCGGCGATACCGCCGAAGCCCGGCGTATAGCAGGCCAGCAGGCGGCCGGATCTGGCCAGGCTGCTCACCTCGTCATACAAGTCTCTGAGCGAAGCCGCGTCCGGGAGGCCATTCTCGTTCAGAGCCGGTCTCAGCAGATAGACGTTATGTCCGGCGCCCTTGAATTCAGGCGAAATGATGTTATCAATTTCCTCGGTCGTCACTGCAAAGGAAACCAGCGTCGGCGGCACGTGCATATCCTCAAAGGTGCCGCTCATCGAATCCTTGCCGCCGATGGCCGCCACTTCAAGGCCCAGCTGCGCGTCCAGCGCGCCCAAAAGAGCGGCCAGCGGCTTGCCCCATCTGTCCGCATCTTGACCGAGCTTCTCAAAGTATTCCTGGAAGGAAAGATATACGTCCGTAAAGGCCGCGCCCGCCGCCACCAGCTTGGAGACGGATTCGACCACCGCCAGATAGGCGCCGTGGTACGGGCTCTTTTCGGTGATGTACGGGTTATAGCCGTAGGCCATCAGGCTGCAGGTCGTGGTATCGCCCTTTTCCAGGGAAATCTTGTTGACCATGGCCTGGATCGGCGTGCGCTGGTATATGCCGCCGAAAGGCATCAGCACGGTGCCGGCGCCGATCGTCGAATCAAAGCGCTCCGAAAGGCCGCGCTTTGAGCAGACGTTGAGGTCCTGGGCAAGCTCCCTGTAGGCTGAGGCAAAGTCTGCTACGCCGCTGCGCTCATACGCCGCCGGAGCGGCTGCTTTGACCATTATATGCTTTTCCGCCCCGTTGGAGTTTAAAAACTCGCGGGAAACATTGACTATCTCCCTGCCGTTCCAGCTCATCGAAAGCACCGACTCGGCGGTAACGACTGCCACCACGGTCGCCTCGAGGTTTTCCTCGGCAGCCAGGCGGCAGAAAAGCTCTGCATCTTCATCCGCCACTACGACGGCCATTCGCTCCTGCGACTCGCTGATCGCCAGCTCCGTGCCGTCCAGTCCTTCGTATTTTTTTGGTACCTTGTTGAGATCGATCCTGAGTCCGTCGGCCAGCTCGCCGATGGCAACGGAAACGCCGCCGGCACCAAAATCGTTACAGCGCTTGATGAGCCTGGAGGCTTTGGCATTGCGGAACAGCCGCTGCAGCTTGCGTTCCTCAGGAGCGTTGCCCTTCTGTACTTCCGCGCCGCAGCTTTCCAGCGAGGAAACGTCGTGCGACTTGGATGAGCCGGTCGCGCCGCCGCAGCCGTCGCGGCCCGTGCGGCCGCCCAGGAGGATCACCTTGTCCCCCGGCTCAGGCTTCTTTCTGATTACATTTTCGGCCGGCGCTGCTGCGATCACCGCGCCGATCTCCATCCTCTTGGCTACGTAACCGGGATGGTAAAGCTCGTCGACCTGCCCGGTCGCCAGACCGATCTGATTGCCGTAAGAGCTGTAACCGGCAGCAGCCGTCGTCACCAGCTTGCGCTGCGGCAGCTTGCCGGGGATCGTATCCGCTACGGGAACCAGCGGATCGCCGGCGCCCGTCACGCGCATGGCGGCATAAACGTAGCTGCGCCCCGAAAGCGGGTCCCTGATCGCCCCACCGACGCAGGTCGCCGCTCCGCCGAAGGGCTCGATCTCCGTCGGATGGTTGTGCGTCTCGTTCTTGAACAGCAGCAGCCAATCCTCCTGCTTTCCGCCGGTATTAACCTTGATCTTGACCGTGCAGGCGTTGATCTCTTCGGATTCGTCCAGCTTGTCAAGCTTGCCCTCTTTCTTGAGCTGCTTGGCGGCGATGGTGCCGATGTCCATCAGCGTCACCGGCTTGGTGCGGCCCAGCGATTCCCTGACCCTGATATATCTGTCATAAGCCTTTTTCAGGCTTTCATCTGCAAATTCAACGCTGTCGATAATGGTATTGAAGGTGGTGTGGCGGCAGTGATCCGACCAGTAGGTGTCGATCATCTTGATCTCGGTCACGGTCGGCTCGCGGTCCTCGCCGCGGAAATACTGCTGGCAGAGCTTGATGTCCGCAAGGTCCATGGCCAGCCCGCGGGCGGCGATAAACTGCGCAAGTCCTTCCTCGCCGAGGGCGCAAAAGCCGTCCAGCGTCTCGACAGCAGACGGTATCTCATAGCGAACCGCCAGCGTCTCCGGCAGCGTCATCTGTGCCTCTCTGGCTTCCACCCCGTTGATCACATATTTCTTGACCGCCTCGATCTCCGCCGCCGTAAGCTCGCCGTAAAGCGCATACACTCTGGCGGTGCGCACGAGAGGACGTTCGCCGCGGGAAATGATCTGAATACATTCCTCGGCGGAGGCCGCCCGCTGGTCGAACTGTCCCGGCAGATACTCGACAGCGAAAAGCACGTCGGCATCCGGCAGCTCAGTCATCACGTTGTCGAGCTGCGGTTCGGAAAATACCGTGCTGACGGCGTAGTCGAAGAGCTCTCTGTCAAGGTTCTCCACGTCGTACCTGTTGAAGAGCCTCACCTGCCTGATGTTTTCGATCTGCAGCAGCTCCCTGATGTCGTTTTGCAAAGCGCGGGCTTCGTTATCGAGGCCGGGCTTTTTTTCTACAAAGATCCTGAAAACCATCTTATTTCCTTTCTGCCCTCAAGGCACGCTGGCCGATGTCGCGGCGGTAGAAGGCGTTGGCAAAATGTACCTTCTCTACGGTTTCATACGCTTTTGTAAGCGCCTGCGCCAAAGTAGGCGCAGTCTCTACTACTCCCAGCACGCGTCCGCCTGAGGTCACCAGGCGGCCGTCCTGCAGTTTGGCGCCGGCCACGCAGATGTTCTTTTCGGCCGGCAGCGTGATCTCAAAGCCGCTCTCGTATTTCTTCGGATAGCCGTCTGAGGCCATCACCACGCAGGCTGCGCACTCGTCCTTGAACTTTACTTCCACATCCGCCAGCCGTCCTTCGTAGATGGCGAGCATGATGGTGAGAAGATCGCTCTCAAGGAGCGGCAGCACCACCTGCGTCTCGGGATCGCCGAAACGGCAGTTGTATTCGATGACCTTCGGTCCTTCCTCCGTCAGCATGAGCCCGAAGTACAGACAGCCGGAAAAGCTGCGTCCTTCCCTGTTCATCGCCTCTATGGTCGGGCGGAAGATCTTCTCCATGCACTCGCCGGCGATTTCCTCCGTATAATACGGGTTCGGGGCGATCGTGCCCATGCCGCCGGTGTTCGGCCCCTTATCTCCATCCAGGGCCCGCTTGTGGTCCATGGAAGATACCATCGGCACGATGGTCTTGCCGTCGGTAAAGGACAGCACCGAAACCTCAGGCCCGGTGAGGAATTCTTCGATGACGATCTTGTCGCCGCTTGAGCCGAAGACCTTGTCCTCCATGGCTGCCCTGACCGCCTCTTCGGCGGCCTCTCTGCTTTCAGCGATCACCACGCCCTTGCCCAGCGCCAGCCCGTCTGCCTTTATGACCGTCGGCAGCTTGCAGGAGCGCACGTAGGCGAGCGCGCTTTCCATATCGTCAAAAGTCTCATAGGCGGCTGTCGGGATGTGATATTTTTTCATCAGCTCCTTGGCAAACGCCTTGCTGCCTTCGATGATGGCCGCCTTTTTGTCCGGTCCGAAGGTTTTAATGCCCGCTTCGCGCAGGGCGTCGACAGCGCCCAGCACCAGCGGATCGTCAGGCGCTACTACGGCCAGATCGATCTTGTTTTCTACGGCGAAGGCCACCATGCCCTCAATATCCTTGGCGCCGATCTGTACACAGGTCGCGTCGGCCGCGATGCCGCCGTTGCCCGGCAGAGCGAAGATTTCCTCCGCCTGCGGATTTTCCTTCAGCTTCTTGATGATGGCGTGTTCTCTGCCGCCGCCGCCAACTACCATGATCTTCATATGTATGCTCTACCTCCGCTCATCAATGGTGGAACAGCCTCATGCCGGTCATGGCCATCACCATGCCGTAGCTGTTGCAGGTATCTATAACGTTGTCGTCTCTGATAGAGCCGCCCGGCTGCGCCACGTACGTCACGCCGCTCTTTCTGGCTCTCTCGATGTTGTCGCCGAACGGGAAGAAAGCGTCCGAGGCCAGGCATACGCCGCTCAAGCTTGCCAGATAGGCGCGCTGCGCCTCGCGCGGGAAAAGCTGCGGCTTTTCCGTAAACAGCTGCTGCCACTTGCCCTCGCCGGTCACATCCTCGTAGTCCTCCGAAAGATAGACGTCGATGGCGTTGTCCCTGTCGGGGCGCTTGATCTCCGGCCTAAACGGCAGGCTGAGCACCTTTTCGTGCTGGCGCAGGTGCCACTTGTCGGCCTTTTCTCCGGCCAGCCTCGTGCAGTGGATACGCGACTGCTGACCTGCGCCCACACCGATGACCTGTCCGCCCTCGGCAAAGCAGACCGAATTGGACTGCGTATATTTGAGGGTGATCAGCGCGATCACCAGGTCGCGCCTGGCCTCATCCGGCAGCTCTTTATTGGCGGTGACGATGTTGTCGAGCAGGCTCTTGTCGATGCGAAAATCGTTGCGCCTCTGCTCAAAGGTCACGCCGAAGACCTGCTTCTGCTCCGTCAGTTCCGGCTTATATCCTTCATCGATCCTGATGATCGTGTAATTTCCCTTTCTCTTGCCCTTGAGTATCCGGAGCGCCTCTTCATCGTAAGCCGGGGCGATGAAGCCGTCTGACACCTCGCGGGCGATGATGCGCGCACAGGTCGCGTCGCACTTGTCCGAAAGCGCGATCCAGTCGCCGAAGGAGCTCATCCTGTCAGTGCCCCTGGCTCTGGCATAGGCGGTGGCGATCGGCGAATCGTCCAGCCCCTCAATATCGTCGACGAAGAAGGCTTTCTTCATCTCCGCGCTCATCGGCAGACCGACTGCTGCCGAGGTCGGGCTCACGTGCTTGAAGGAAGTCGCCGCGCACATGCCAAGCGCGTCCTTAATTTCTCTGACCAGCTGCCAGCTGTTGAGCGCATCCAGAAGATTGATGTAGCCCGCCTTGCCGCTTAGGATCTCAAGCGGCAGCTCTCCGCCGCCGGCCATGAAGACCCGGGCCGGCTTCTGATTAGGGTTACAGCCGTATTTGAGTTCATATTCTTTCATGATGATCGCCCCCTATTTGTTCTTATTGATCAGCCTGCTCTGCGTTTTTCCGCTCTGAAGATCTATATAGCGCACATAGAGCGAGATGCGTTTTTCTTCGTTCAAATTATTCCAGATGTCGGCGGTAAATTCGTCGATGTCATCAGGAATGCTCACGCGGCGCGGCTCGCCCTGGAAGGTAGGCAGCGGGCTGCCGTCATGCTCGTAGGTGTGAATAAAATGCCCCAGGCCGCAGGTCGCCGGATAGGAATAAGTGTATCTGGCGCAGCCGGAGCCTTCCCCGTCGATGCTCTTGAGAATGCTCATCTCATAGGAAAAGTCTGCTTTGCTCCGCGTCAGCATGGCGCTGATACGCGGCGTGAAGTTGGGGCTGTCCGGCTCGAACTCTCTGGTCGCAAGCGCCTCGGCAAAGCTTTTGCCCTCCCTGACAAAATCATAGATCGTATCCGTCTGGTCGCCGTTGGTGACGATCACCTTGTTGTCCAGCATCCTGAGCGGGGCATAGATGATCAGCGAAGGATCCTCGACCTTGCTCTCGTCGAAGGGATAGATGAGCACTTCCTCGCCTTCCTCTCTGAACACTCTGTTCTGTGAATTGGCGCTGCGCCCCATGATAAAATAGGCGATGGCGGCTTTGCTGCCGTCAGCTGTCCGTCCGACGGTGATGCCGCGGCCGGCATACGAATTGTCCTTGAGCAGCTCGCCCAGGCTCTTTTTCTGGTAAATATCCATGTTACCGCCTCCCTGTTATATCTTCCGCCTCATCTGGCGGTCTTTTACTATTTCTGCGCAGATCATCTGCGCCGCCTTTGGCAGCAGCTGCCACTCGGCTTCTTCCATCACCCTTCTCTGCAGCGTCTTGGGCGTGTCTCCCTCCTGCACCTCCACGGCCTTTTGCAGAATGATCCTGCCGCCGTCGGTGACTTCGTTGACGTAATGCACGGTAGCGCCCGTGACCTTGACGCCGTAGGCAAGCGCCGCTTCGTGCACCTTGAGCCCGTAGTAGCCCTTGCCGCAGAAGGAAGGGATCAGCGAAGGATGCACGTTGATGATGCGGCCCTGATAGCGGCTGGTAAACGCGCCGCTCAAGATGCTCATAAAACCGGCCAGGATGATGAGGTCGATCTGCCGCTCGTCTATCAGGCGTGCCATTTCCTGCTCGTAGGCCTCCTGCGACTCAAAGTCGCGGCGGCAGACAGCTTTCGCTTCTATGCCGTTTTCGCCTGCCCTGGTCAGAGCATAGGCGTCCTTCTTGCTGGCGAGCACCAGCTCGATGCGGCCGTCGTGCAGGCTGCCGCTCTTCTGCGCGTCTATCAGCGCCTGCAGGTTAGTGCCGCCGCCGGAAACCAGCACCGCGATCCTGGCTTTTAGCATATCTCCACCTTTACGTCCTTATCGTCGCTTTTTGTGATGCTGCCGATGATATATGCGTCCTCGCCCTGCTCTCTGAGCACGGCCAGGGCTTTTTCCGCCTCTGATTCCGCGACGACCACGCTCATGCCCACGCCCATGTTAAAGGTGTTGAACATGTCGTGTTCAGGGATATTGCCCTCTTTGGCGATGAGATCAAAGATCGGCAGGATGCGCAGGCTGCTCTTATCGATGCGCGCGCAGCAGCCGTCCGGGATGCTGCGGGGGATGTTTTCGTAAAAGCCGCCGCCGGTGATGTGCGAAACAGCCTTGACCTCCACGCTCCTTAAGAGCGCCAGCATCGGCTTGACATAAATCTTGGTCGGCGTCAGCAGCGTCTCGCCCAGCGATTTTCCGCCCAGCTCAGCGCGGGGCGCTTTGAGATCGGCGTTTTCCACGTCGAAGACCTTGCGCACCAGAGAAAAGCCGTTGGAATGTACGCCGCTTGCCGCCAGGCCGATGATCACGTCGCCTTCCTGCACCCTGGTCTTGTCCAGCACCTTGCTCTTGTCGACCGCGCCGACGGCAAAGCCGGCCAGGTCGTATTCGTCCTCGCTGTAAAAGCCCGGCATCTCCGCCGTCTCACCGCCGATGAGCTCGCAGCCCGCCTGCACGCAGCCCTCTGCGATGCCGGCCACGATCTGGGCGATCTTCTGCGGATAGTTCTTGCCACAGGCGATATAATCAAGGAAAAACAGCGGTTTGGCGCCGCAGCAGATGATGTCGTTGACGCACATGGCCACGCAGTCGATGCCGACCGTGTCGTGCTTATCCAGCAGGAAGGCCATCTTCAACTTGGTGCCGACGCCGTCGGTACCGCTGACCAGCACCGGCTTTTTCATATCGGTGATGTCCAGCTCAAACAGTCCGCCAAAGCCGCCTATGTCTTCGCTGCGGCCGTTGATCATGGTTCTGGCGATGTGCTCCTTCATCAGCTCGACAGCCTTGTAGCCGGCCGTGATGTCCACGCCGGCGGCTGCATAGCTGTCCGACTTCGATTTGTTGTTCATTTTCTATTCCTTTCCGTTCCAGCAGTAGGTGCAGAGCTTGCACGGCTCAAGGCCGATGGCCTCGATCACGCCTGCAAGCGACTGGAATTCCAGCGAAGCAAAATTGAATTTTTCGCAGATCGCCTGGCGCAGCGCCCGTCCTCTCTCCGTTTCCGCGTCGCTGTACTCCTCGATGTGCTTTTGTCCCTCGTCGCCCTCCAGCTCCTGGATCACGCGTCTTGCCAGCAGCTCCATATCGCCGTTGCCGCGGGAAAAATTGAGGTATTTGCAGGCGTACATGATCGGCGGGCAGGCCGAACGCATATGTACCGCCTTAGCGCCGTTGTCGTAGAGAAAGTCTACCGTCTCCTTGAGCTGCGTGCCTCTGACGATGGAATCGTCCACAAAGAGCAGGTTCTTGTCCTGGATCAGCTCGTGAACCGGGATCTGTTTCATCTTAGCGACCTTGTCGCGTTCCTTCTGGTTGGTCGGCATAAAGCTGCGCGGCCAGGTCGGCGTATACTTGATAAACGGTCTGGCAAAGCGTATGTCGCTCTTGTTGGCGTAGCCGATAGCATGAGGCGTGCCGGAATCAGGAACGCCGCCTACATAGTCCAGGCCCTCCGTCAGTCCTTTCTTCATGTCGCTTTGGGCCATGATCTCGCCGTTGCGGTAGCGCATGGCTTCGACGTTGACTCCCTCGTAGTTTGAGGTCGGATAGCCGTAATACGACCAGAGGAAGGCGCAGATGCGCATTTCTTCCTGCGGCGGAGCAAGCTGTGTGAGCCCCTCTGCCGTCACCTCGACGATCTCGGCCGGTCCCAGCTCTCTGACCTCTTCATAGCCTAATTTAGTATAGGCGAAGGATTCAAAGGACACGCAGTATCCTGCCTCGTCTCTGGCGATATGTATCGGCAGCCGTCCCAGCTTGTCTCGGGCGGCGATCAGATGGCCCTCGTCGGTGAGGATGAGGATCGAGGCCGTACCCTCTACCACCTCCTGCACATACCTGATGCCCTCGACGAAATCCTTTTTCTGGCTGATCAGCGCCGCTACCAGCTCCGTGTTGTTGACGCCGCCGCCGGTCATCGAATCAAAGTGTCCGCCGCCGATGGTCAGGTACTGCTCGATCAGCTCTCTGGCGTTGTTGAT
>CALWNX010000055.1 GCA_944382925.1 uncultured Clostridia bacterium
AACGTCTTTGTCTACAACGTACAGCCCGGCATCGGCATCGACTATGCCAGCGGCGAAAGCTGGCGTCTGTAAAATTTTTTCCGACTGTCCGAACTTCGGGACATCTCTTGTTGTATCATCAAATTAGAACAGGAGGTGCCGTGATGAAAAAAATTACCAGAATCATGTTACAGCTTTTCGCAGTGATGCTTAT
The DNA here is from genome assembly GCA_944382925.1 of uncultured Clostridia bacterium. Lineage (GTDB taxonomy): Bacteria > Bacillota > Clostridia > Peptostreptococcales > Anaerovoracaceae > Fimisoma. Next base: position 194 of record CALWNX010000055.1, read on the forward strand.
CTTTGCCCCGGTAGTGCATATCGCCAATATCGTATATTAAAAGGCGGCTCTCCGCGGAGAGCCTTAGACTGCCGACAAACCTCAGACAATTTCACAAATAAAGTTGTCTTTGGGTTTTCGATTGCGGCGGACTTATTGTATATCTGATGCACAATGTGTAATGTGCATTGCGCATTGCGCAATACGCAATGTGCAATACGCAATGCGCTTCCTTTCTCAACTTTTTTCAAATTCAACACGTTTCAAGTTGAATTTTGCAAAAAAATTCTCCGCTTTCATGCCAATAAGAGTATCAGCCAGTTGAAAAATGAGTTTTTTTGCCGAGGCGAACTGCCTGATGGTGCTTTTTCTTTAACGCGATTTTGGTTTGAGTATGCCTAAGAGGCACCTTTCAACTTGTGGACCGGCCAGATTGCAGAAAAGAGAAGAAAATTCCTGCAAAATTCATCTTACGCCATGCGTTTTTTTCAACATAGCGGTGAAAGCTGAAAATTGCGGGGCAGCGGGCTGTCTGCGGTGAGATTTGTTTGCAGCGGAGTTTGTCTACAGTCTAAGGCGGCTCTCCGCGGAGAGCCGCCGGTAAGGGGCAAGCTTTACCCCTGCTTTCTTAGCTGAACCACTTTTCTTTTAGCTCGTCATAGACGCCGCTTTCCTTGACGTTAGCCAGGCCGGCGTTGATTTTTTCGAGCAGCTCGCTGTTGCCCTTGGCTACGGCAAAGGCCATCGGCGAAGGCTCGAGCAGAGTGTCAAGCTGCTTGATCTCGTCTTTGTAGTTGTTCTCATAGTATTCTGCTACCGGCGCGTCCATGATAACGGCCTGTACATCACCGTTTTGCAGCTGCAGAACGCAGTCCGTGGTCTGATTGAGGATGACGGCTTCGCTGATGGTACCCGCAGCAGCCAACTCCTGGATGTACTCGCTCTCCCAGGTGCTGATCTGGGCGGCAACCTTCATGTCTGCGGTGAGGTCATCAATGCTCGTGATCTCATCGTTGTCGAGCTTGACCAGCAGTACCTTGCCGCTGTTGTAGTATGCGTCGGAAAAATCGACTTTCTCCGCTCTGTCCTCGGTCACGTTCATGGCGGCGGCGATGATGTCAGCATTGCCGGCCTGAATAGCCGGAATGATGGCGTCGAATTCAAAAGCCTGGTATTCCACTTTGAAGCCCTGATCCTCACCGATGGCGTCAAGCAGGTCCATGTCGAAGCCGACGATGTTGCCGTCTGCGTCTGTGCTGTCAAACGGCGCGTACGAAGGTTCCGTCGCCGCTATGTAAGTGACGGTTTCCTGACCGCCCGCCTGGTCCCCACCTTCGTTTTCTCCACCGCTGCACCCGGCCAGAGTACAGAAAGCCAGCATCATGATCAGCAGCAGAATCGCCGCTTTTGACTTGTTTGCGTTGTTTTTAGTCTTCATTGTTTACTCTCCTTCTTTTATAAATATACGTACATTTAGTATATTACCGCGGATTATGCAGAAAGTCAAGCATAAAAATAAAAAAATATGAATAAAAATGAATTGATCGCGCGCGGCGCGGCGTTGCCTGTTTTGCCGCCGGCGCCGCAAAAAGCCAACATTTCCTCCCATTTTCAACCATTTTACGGCCATGCGGAAGCCGATGTTGGCTTTTTGAAAGCTCCATGTGATTTCAGACAACAGTTTTTTGCAAAGTCGTTGTCCATTTTTGCAGCCGACAGACAAAAAGCCAACATCGGCCGGATTTTGCTGCATTCGCTCGCTGCTTCCACTGCCGCGCCTGCCCTGCGTCCGCGCCCACTAGCTACTGCCGCGCCTGCGCCGCGTCCGCCATGGGGCGGGCAGGCGCGGCCGCGGGCGCAGGGCAGGCGCGGCCGCGGGCGCAGGCGAACAAGCACACGTCCCGGGCGCAGGCGAACAAGCACACGTCCCGGGCGCAGGCGGACATGCACACGTCCCGGGCGCAGGCGGAAATGCACACGTCCCGGGGTGCGGACAGGTCGCTAGCGCCTGTCGAACTCCGGATTGAAGGCGTAGAAATTCTTACTGTCCAGATTATCCTGGATGATTCTGAGCCCTTCCCCGAATCTCTGGTAATGGGCGATTTCGCGCTCGCGCAGGAACCTGATCGGATCGATGACGTCAGGATCGTCGGCCAGACGGAGGATGTTGTCGTAAGTCAGACGCGCTTTCTGCTCCGCCGCCATATCTTCCTGGATGTCAGCCAGGGCGTCGCCGCTGACGGAGAAGGTCGCCGCCGTGAAAGGTACGCCGGAAGCGAACTGCGGATAGACGCCGGCCGTGTGGTCGACGAAATAATCCTGCATGCCGGCCGCTTTGATCTGCTCGGCCGTCATCCCTCTGGTCAGCTGATGAACGATGGTGCAGACCATCTCCAGATGCGCCAGCTCTTCTGTACCTATATCGGTGAGGATGCCGGCCACCTGACGGTACGGCATCGAATAGCGCTGTGAGAGATAGCGCAGCGAAGCGCCCAGCTCGCCGTGCGGACCGCCATACTGCGAAATGATAAACTTCGCCAGTGCTGGATTAGGGTTTTTGATTTTGATTGGATATTCGAGTCTCTTTTCATACATCCACATAAGATCAAGCCTCCAGTTCCCAAGGCCACGGCGCCTGTACCCAGGTCCAGCCCTGTTCTGTGTTAGTATCGAAAGCCGTCAGCGGGCCGTACATCATCTCGTATTCGGCCTGCAGCTCGCTGTACTGACGCTGCACGTCGGCAAAGTAGTCGAGCGCCATCCGGCTCTGCGGATGCGAGTCGAGGAAGAGGTTGGCGTCCACCAGAGCAAAGCCGGCCTGCTGGATCAGGCGCATCAGTTCCTCTCTGCTGATTTCATTCCTGTTCAT
>CALWNX010000056.1 GCA_944382925.1 uncultured Clostridia bacterium
CCTTTAATTATAGCATTTTTGCCGCAGATTTCAATATCGGCTCCCATTCTCAGGAGATCATTTTTGTGCGTAAAGCGGCTTTCAAAGACTTCCTCTCTGATGGTAGTCAGCCCTCGCGCCGTAGCGGCCAGCGTCAGAAGCCGCGGCTGGCAGTCGGTCGGAAAGCCGGGATAAGGCTGCGTGATGAGCATGCCCGGGCTTTTGAGGCGCCCCAGCGACCAGACCTCAACACAGCCGTCTGCGGTGCGCACCGCCGCTCCCATCCGTTCAAAGCAGCGCAGCGTCTCCGTCATGTACTCGGCTCTGATGTTGCGAAAAAGCGCCCGTCCGCCGCTGCCGAGGACGGCGGCCATATAAGTGGCGGCTTCGATCCTGTCCTCAAGGATAAAATACATCACCTCCGCGGGCCCGGCGGCCAGAGCTGCGCCCCGTGCTCCCCTGACGAAGATGGTGTCTGTCCCCGCTCCGTAGACCTGAAAGCCGCAGGTTCTGAGAAAGCCCTGCAGATCAACGATTTCCGGCTCGGCGGCGCAGTTTTCGATGATGGTGTCTCCCCGGCCGGCCAGCGCCGCCATCATCAGGTTTTCCGTCGCTCCCACGCTCGGATAAGGCAGCGTCAGCTTGCCGCCCTGACAGCTGCCGCGACAGCCCACCTCCTCGTCTCTGGTGCAGACCTCAAAGCCTAGCTGCGAAAGTCCTTCGATATGTATGTCGATCGGTCTTTTGCCGATATTGCAGCCACCGGGCCTGTATATCACGGCTTCTCCGCTCCGAGCAAGCAGGCTGCCCATCAAAAAGACAGAGGAGCGCATTTCTGCCATCAGCTCTCTGGGCACCGCAGTCTTATCAAGGCCTCTGCTGTCAATGATCAGGCAGTCCTTCTCCCACCTGGTCGTAACGCCCAGGGCGTGCAGGATAGCCTCCATGGCGAAAACATCGCCGATGCGCGGGCAGTCATAGATCTCGTAGACAGCTCCGCGGCAGACGGTAGCGGCCATGACAGGCAACGCCGAATTCTTGGCCCCGTGTATTCTGTATTCTCCCCGCAGCGGGACGCCGCCCTCTATCACCAAGCTTTCCAACAAAAAACACCTCCCTGCTTCTATTCTCATAGTATGTAGGTCAGGTGTTTTCGGTAACCTTACTTCAAGTCCTTTTTCGGCCGGTAGCCAGTCGCGAGTTCTTTCTCGGCCGGTAGCCAGTCGCGAGTTCTTTCTCCACTTTAAGCAAAAATATCGCGGTCCCAAGATGAATTTTGCAAAAAAATTCATCTCTAATCACGTTTGCACTTCTTCGCAAGTTGAATCGCGGTGATTTTCATCACACTCCGGCGGAAGTCGTTTTAACAAGTTGAAGAAAATTCCTGCTTGCGCGAAACGGCAAGCACTTTTCATCACCGAGGGTGGTCGTTTTGGGAATAAGCGTTGAAAAAATTTGCAAAATTCAACTTGCAAGCCAGCCCCTGAGCGGAAAAGTGGAGAAAGCTAACTCCTGCGATCGGCCGCACTAACTCCGGCGATCGGCCAAGCTAACTCCGACAGCAGTCGCCATGTATCTTCTCGTATATTATATCCAGCGCCCGCACCGGCGCGCAAGCCCGGCTGGCAGCCGACATGGCGGCCAGCCGCTCTTTATCGTTCTTTAAGCTCAGCACCGTCTCCGCCACCCGGCTGATAGAAAGATCCTTTTCTTCAAACAGAAGCGCCCCGCCTCTGTCGGCTACCGACTTGGCGTTGTAATACTGGTGGTTGCCTGTCACGTTCGGCGAAGGAATCAGGATCGCAGCCTTGCCGCAAACGGTCGTCTCGGCTACGGAAAGCGCGCCCGCCCGGCTTATCACCAGATCGCAGGACATCAGATGCAGATCCATGCTCTCAATATATTCCTTGATCCTGATATTGTCGCAGACAGAAATGCCCTTGTCCCTTATGTAAGAATAGACCTCATCCCTGTAATATTTACCGGTGCCGATGATCATGGTCACGCCTGCATGGCCGTTAAACAGCGCCAGCAGCTCGCGGGCAATGTCGTTGATCATGATGGAGCCCAGACTGCCGCCGAAGGTGAAGACTACAAAGTCGTCCTGCGGAATGCCGAGCCTTTCTCTGGCCTCTCTTTTGCTGAGGTTAAAGAAGCTCCTGCGCACAGGATTGCCGGAAACTATGTGCTTCTGGGGTTGCTTGAAATAGCGGCCCGCCTCGGCAAAGCCGAGGAAGATGTTGTCGACATGCTTTTCCAGTGTCCTGTTGGCCAGGCCCGGAAAGGCGTTCTGCTCGTGCAGATAACGATGGCATCTGATCATTCTGGCCGCCGTCAGCACCGGAAAGCACGCATAGCCGCCGGTGCCCACGACCGCATCCGGGCGGAAGCGCTTCATGATCGCCAGCGCCTGCGCGATGCCGTGCGAGACCTTGGCTCCCGTATAGATGAGCTGCCGGGGCGTTTTTTTCTCGATCCACATGGCGTCGATCAGCTCCAGCGGATAGCCGCTCTTTGGCACCACGTCCTTTTCGATGCCGTCCGCATTACCTATATAAAGAATCTCCGTCCGCGGATCCATTTCCTTGAATTTATCGGCGATGGCCAGGGCCGGATATATATGTCCGCCTGTGCCGCCGCCCGTTACTATCAGTCTCATAGCCTTAACCTCACTTATGACCATGGCCCAAGGCCATGCTACAGTTTGGATGATTTGGAAATATTGAGCAAAATACCCATCGCGCCCATAAAGATCAGGAGCGCGTTGCCTCCGTAGCTGACGAAAGGCAGAATCACGCCCGTCGGCGGGAACGAAGAGGTCACAACTGCGATGTTGATGATTACCTGGATACCGATCATGATCGTGATGCCGGCAGCCATCATCATACCCATGTGATCCCTGGCGTTCATAGCCACATGACAGCCGCGCCATATCAGTATCATATAGACAGCCATCAGAGCGATCACACCGACAAAGCCGAGCTCCTCGCCGATTATAGCCAGGATAAAATCGTTCTGCGGCTCCGGGAGATAGAGGTTCTTCTGGATGCTGTTGCCAAGCCCCAGCCCAGTCAGGCCGCCCGTGCCCATGGCCAGCAGCGACTGCACTACCTGATAGCCGCTCCCAAGCGGATCGGCAAAGGGATCGAGAAAGCTGGCGATACGCGAAAAGCGGTAGCCGTCGGGATCCGTAAAGATAAAGGCCACGCCGGCCACAGCCGCACCGCCTACCAGGATGCCCAGATGGCTCCACCTGGCGCCTGCCACCAGCAGCATGCCGCCGGCGATGAAAACGATGGTAAAGGCTGTGGACATGTTGGGCTGCATCATAATCAGGCCGGCATAAACACCTGTGACAAAGACCACCGGCACGATGCCCTTCCAGAAGTCCATCGCCCGCTTGGGATATCTGGCAAAATAGCCGGAGATGAAGATGATCAGACCGAGCTTTGCTACCTCGCCCGGCATGATCGTAACCGGGCCCACGCCAACCCAGCGTACCGCGCCGCCGGCCTCCTGCCCCAAAGGAGTAAAGATCAATGCCAGCAGCACTACGCACAGCAGCGGAATCACCTTATACAGACTGCCCCAGATGTGATAATCTATCTTGGACACTATCCACATGCCCACAAAGCCAAGAGCCGCCCACATCAGCTGCCGCTTCAGGTACAGATACGGATCGCCCGCATCGCTGATGGACTTGTAGTAGCTGGCGCTGAAGATCATCACCACGCCGAAGACCACCAACACTACCGTCAGCAACAGAAGCGAAAGGTCGCCGTGTTTAGCAATGATGGCTTCTCTGCTCTGTCCGTCCGGGGATGATTCAGTTTTTACCCTCTTTCCTTTTCTCATAAACTCAAAAGCTATACTCCCAATTTGCTGACCAGCTCCTTGAAGTGGTCGCCGCGCTGCTCATAATTATCATACATGTCCCAGCTGGCGCAGGCCGGCGAAAGCAGAACCGTATCGCCGGCGGCAGCGGCAGCGAAAGCCTTGCGCACGCAGTCGCCCATGTCAGCGCCGTAAACATAATCCTTAAAACCGGCTTTGTCCGCCTCAGCAGCGATCTTAGGACCGTCGCGACCGAGCAGAACAAGCTTTTTCACCCGGCCGGCCAGCTGCCGAGCCAGGGGAGCAAAATCCTGTCCCTTGCCGTCGCCGCCGGCGATGAGGATAATATTCTTTTCTATGGCTCGCAAAGCCGTCAGCGTCGCATCGACATTGGTGCCCTTGGAATCGTTATAGAAGCTGACGCCATCCACCGCTCCGCAGTATTCTATTCTATGCGCCACGCCGGCAAAAGATTTCAGCGCCTGACTGATGATCGCAGGCTCAATACCTGCGCAGAAAGCGATCGCGGAAGCGGCAAGCGCGTTTTCCACATTATGCTGGCCGATGATCTTAAGCTCGTCACGGCGGCACAGACTGATCTCTCCGCCCTTCTCCGTAGCCAGCGTCAGATATCCGTCCTTGACGAAGGCGCCTTTTTCCAGCTCTCTGGCTGCAGAAAACCAGATGATCTGCGCCCGGCACCTATCCGCCAGCCGACGGCAGATCTCGTCCTCCGCGTTGAGCACACAGTAGCCGCCCGCATCCTGATTGGCAAAGACCCTGGCCTTGCTGAGCGCATAATTCTCCATGGTGTGGTGGCGGTTGAGATGATCCGGCGTCACGTTGAGGATGGCCGAAATCACCGGCTTAAAGTATTTCGTCGTCTGCAGCTGAAAGCTGCTGGTCTCCGTGATCAGCCAGTCTTCGGTCTCGGCCTCGATGGCCTTGGAAATCACGGCTACGCCGATATTGCCCACTACATGTGTGGTGCGGCCGGCTTTTTTGAAGATCTCGCCGGTAAGCGTCGTTGTCGTCGTCTTGCCGTTCGTGCCCGTAATAGCTACAAAATGGCCGCGGGCGATACGAAAAGCGATCTCCAGCTCGCCGATGATCTCAGCGCCGGCTTCTTCAGCCGCACGAATAAACGCAAGCTCCGGGTCGACGCCGGGACTGAGCACCAGCATGTCAAAAGCGCCCATGTCCTCCGGCTGCGTGCCCAGATAGATCTTTACGCCCTTGCCGCGCAGAAAATTCAGCAGCTGGCCGTCTATCTTGTCGACATCTTTGGCGTCCTGGACGGAAACGTCAGCCTCCAGCCTGAGCAACGCCGTAACGGCGGCAAGGCCCGAACGCCCCAGCCCTACCACCAGCACTCTTTTGTCTTTGATGTTGTTGATATTGATATTATCCATGTTGCCACCACTATATCCCCATCAGTTATATGCCCATCAGCACTATCGCCAGGGCGCAGCACACGAAGGCTACCGCCCAGAACATGGCCACCACCTTGCGCTCGCTCATTCCGCAGAGCTCAAAGTGGTGATGCAGGGGCGCCATCTTAAAGATCCTCTTGTGCGTTTTCTTAAAATAGGTCACCTGGATGATCACCGAAAGCGCCTCCAGGACATATATGAGACCTGCTATCACCAGCAGGAATTCCAGCTTCATCATCAGCGCGCCGGCCGCCAGCACGCCGCCCAGCGCCATGGAACCCGTATCGCCCATAAAGATCCGCGCCGGATTCTTGTTGTACATCAGAAAGCCCAGACAGCCTCCGGAAACAGCGCCCGCAACCAGCGGCAGATCAGCAAAGCCAAAGCGCAGACCGGCCAGCAGCAAGAAGAAGGCGACCATAGCCGTGATACCGGAGGCCAGGCCGTCAAGGCCGTCGGTCAGGTTGACCGAGTTGCTGAAGGCGATCATCACAAACATCACGAACGGTATATAGAAGACGCCCAGATCGAAGGTGACGTCAAACACCGGTATCCAGATGCTGCTGCTTTCTACCATGCCGCCGCCGGCAAAGAAGTAGGCGAAAACGCCGAAGGCCGCCGAAAACAGAAACTGCATGAGGATCTTCTGTCTGGGACTGAGGCCGAGATTGTTCTTCCTGATCGCTTTCTCGTAATCGTCGACAAAGCCGATCAGGCCGAAAAGTATCATCGCCCCCAGCACGCCCAGCACGCTGACGTCAAGACCGCCCGAGACGGCCGCCGCTATCAGCGCCGTGATGACGGCAGAGGAAATAATGGCGACGCCGCCCATGCTCGGAGTGCCCGTCTTTTTCAGGTGCGACTGCGGACCTTCCTCCCTGACGAACTGTCTGAATTGCTTCTTTTCCATAAAGGGGATCAGCGCTCTGGTAAAAAGCGCGCCCAGTATCCATGCTGCGATCAATGCTGCGATAGGGATCATCAACGGTTCCATTTCCTATTCTCCTTAGTATTTCTTATTTTTCCTTTTTTTCCTTGAGTATTTCTTCTGCTACTTCTTCCAGCGCCATCCCTCTGGAGGCCTTGACGAGCACGGTATCGCCCTCTGCAAGCAGGCCGTCCATGGCGGCAAGAAAATCTTTTTTCTGCGGAAAGTACAGCGCCCTCTGTCCTTCGCCGCCGTGGCTTTCTATGATCTGGCGGGCGCCCTCGGCATAGTAGCGGGCCTCGTCGCCGATAGCGATGAGCAGCTCCACTCCCTGCTCGATGGCGTAGCGTCCCACCTCCAGGTGAGCGTCGCGGGAGCGGTGGGCCAGGCCGATGATATCGCCGAGGATAGCGACCTTGCGCCCTCCTTCTGTGGACAGCAGCGTGTTGAGCGCTGATTTGACGGTCTCCTCGCAGGCGTTATAGGTATCGTCGATGACCTTGATCCCGTTGCCACTGGCTATGTGCAGGCGCTTGCCAGTCAGGCGGGCGTTTCTGAGGCCGGCTGCCGCCGTCTCGGGCTCAATGCCGATCAGGCCCGCAGCCGCAATCGCCAGCGAGGCGTTGAACGCGTTGTGCGCGCCGGCAGTCGGCAGCTCTATTTCGTACTCTTTATTTTTGTGGCGCAAGGTGTATTTTATACCTTTATCGCCGAAATCGCAAATGTCTTTTACCTGATAGTCGTCGCTTGCTTTTGCGCCCACGCTGAGAAGGCGGTAGGAGCCGCCGACCTGCTGCGGTGTAAGCAGCGGGCAGGTGCTGTTGACGATCAGGGTCGAATTTTCATCGAAAAAGGTCGTGATTTCCATCTTGGCCTTGAGGATATTCTCAAGGCAGCCCATGCCCATCAGATTGACCTCGGCGATCTGCGTGATGATGGCGACGTCCGGCCGCACTATCTCGGCCAGCCGCCTGATTTCTCCGTAAGTATCCATCGCCATCTCCAGCACGGCGATCTCCGTATCCGGCTCAAATTCGAGGATCGAAAGCGGCAGGCCGTAGGCGCTGTTGTAATTCTTCTTGTTGCGCCCGGTCTTGTAGGTGGTCGCCGCCGCGTAATAGAGCATGTCTCTGGTGCTGGTTTTGCCCACGCTGCCGGTGACGCCGATCTTCTTTTTCAGCGGCAGCGTACCGAGATACCAGGCCGCCAGCTCCTGCAGGGCCGTGAGCGGATCTGCAGCGACGATGACGTTGAGATCCTCCATATTTTCCGCCTCAGGTGGCAGCTTCTCCGGCTCGGAAATCAGCAGGCTGCGGCAGCCTCTTGAGATCACGTCCGCGAGAAAATCGTGCGCGTCGTTTCTGGCTCCTCTGGTGGCGAAAAACATTTCACCTGCATTAACCAGGCGTGAGTCGATGGCAAAGCCCGTGACCTCTGCGGCGGTATCGCCTCCAAGCAGGCGGCCGCCTGTAGCCCGCAGTATTTCTTCTATCGTAAATTTTCTCATTCTTCTTCACTCTCCTTTGACTGGCAGCGTCCCGGCCAGCCGCAGAATCTCCTCTCTGTCATCGAAATGCTTCTTTTCCTGCCCGATTATCTGATACGTCTCGTGGCCCTTGCCGGCAACGACGACAATGTCGCCTTCCTCCGCCAGGGCAAGCGCGCGGGCGATAGCTCTGCGCCGGTCCTCGATCACGTATGCCTCTCTGCCCGGCGCGATGTGCCGGGTGATATCGGCGATGATCGCCTGCGGGTCCTCGCAGCGCGGATTGTCCGTGGTGACAATGATCACATCCGCCAGCCTTGAGGCAGCCTCGCCCATCTCGCGGCGGCGGTTTTTATCTCTCTGCCCTCCGCAGCCGAACACGACGATCAGGCGGTGCGGCCTATAATCTCTGAGCGCCGCCAGCAGACTGGCAAGCGCCCGGCCGTTATGCGCGTAATCCGTCATCACGGTAAAATTTCGCTGCAGCGGCACAAGCTGCGCGCGCCCCGGTATCTGTACATCCGTCAGGGCGCGGGCGGCCTTCTCGCTTTCTGCTCCCAGCAGGCTGGCCGCCGACAGCGCCGCCGCCGCATTGTAGGCGTTAAAGACGCCCGGCAGGCCGATGCGCACCGGCTGCAGGCGGCAGACCTCTGTTTCCGCCGTTTTCATTTTCAAAATATATTCTGTGCCCAGGGAGCCATTTTCACTCCA
>CALWNX010000057.1 GCA_944382925.1 uncultured Clostridia bacterium
ACAGCAATCCAAGCTGCAAAAACAGGGAGAGTTGGGAAAGTGGAATATGTGACGGTTGCACAGGAGGGCTTCTATGGACTTTATCATGTCCCTGTTAAGGATCATGATCCCAAAAAGGTCGTCATCATAGTAGGCGGCAGCGAAGGGAATGAAAATATCCCGATGAATGTGGGTGCTATGTTTGCCAGGTGCGGCATCGCCGCGTTAGGTACTTGACAACATGCTGTGGGGGCATTAAAATATAGACACCTAAACTATTAAATCTATTTTAGTGATCTATATATGATATTTGGAGGGAAAATGATGAAGAGCAAAAGACGTATTTTTATCTGCTGCATCATGTCGCTCATGCTGGCTTTGGTGATGGCGATGCCGATGAGTGTAAGTGCGGCGAGCAATGTGCCTGTTACAACTGGAACTGAGCTTGCAAATGAAATAGGCGCTGCGACCGGCACGGATACCACGACTATAGTTTTAGGTAATGATATTGAACTGGAGCAGGGCATAACTGTTGACGGAAGCAAAAAGATAATACTGGATCTCAACGGGCATAAGCTGTCAGCTCCAAGCAGGGTATTATCCATAGAATCGGGATATTTCGAAGTGGTCGGTCCCGGATCGATAATTGAAACGAATCCTTATTATGCGCCGATCGTCATCAAGGGATCGAACAATCCCGCTGATACGGGATACACTACCGTAAAGGTCGGTGAAGGAGTATATCTCGAAGGCTGGGCCGGAGTATTTTTGACGCCTTATGAATCGAGCGGAGCTCCATATGCATATGGCGTGACTGTCGATCTCGACTGTGTCATAAATACCGTTCAGGATGCTTCCGGGGCTGATGGTCATGGAGTTTATATAAACGGACAGATCAAAAATACCGAAAGCAACTATCCTGTATTCAATCTGCACAGCAATACCGAGATAACATCGACGGGAACAGGTATCTATGCCGCGGGATATGCGGAGTGGAACATAGACGGAGCGAGCATAGAGGGTGATATCGGAATAGGCGCGAAATCAGGGAAATTCGATATAAAGGATGCCACGATAAACGGTAAAGGCGAATACGTGGATCCGATCGGATATAACGGCAACGGGATAGAAACAGACGGATCGGCGCTGCTGATCGACAGCAACCACGCGGGATACGCAGGAAAAATCGAAATAACGATATCCGGGAATACGGTTCTGAATTCGAAGAATTCAAAAGCTGTAAGTGAATTTGTGACATATAACTCCAGTGATCCGGCAGCCGAAGCTCAAAAGGATACGAATATAATTTCGTTTGTTATAAACGGCGGAACGTTTAACGGTGCTGAAGGAAAGCCTGCAGTACAGCTCAGTGACGAAGTCAAGGAGAAGAATGCAGCGAAAATAACTGCCGGAAAATTCTCCGCAGAACCGGACAGTGAATTAGTAAAGGGTGATATGACGGCAGAGCTGGTGAGAAACGGTGAAACGACATATCTGATCGGTCAGAGCACGGTGAATGCAGCTTTGGCAGAGGCGCAGAAAGGTGACGTGCTGACCGTAAAAACTGCGGCTGAGGATGCAGAACTCGTCGATGTTCCTGAGGGCGTGATCGTGAAAAACAATGCGGATGCTGCCATCAAGGTAAACGACGAAGTGCTTGCGGCAGGTCAGACCGTGACCGTGGTCGTGCCTGACGATGAGGATAAGACTGATACCGACCAGCCTGCCGGCGACGATCAGAAAGACCCGGCAACCGGCGACGATAACAAGGGCGATACCGATGCAGGTAAAGACCCTGTTAAAGAACCGACTGAAGTAACACCGGAAAAGACCGGCGATGCCAATGACATCGTGCTGTGGCTGGCGCTGATGGCGCTGACCGCTGCGGCTCTTGCCGGCACCGCTGCTTACAGCAGAAAACGCGGATAATTATAGTATTACGCAGAAGGGTTTTGCGGCGCGAGCCGCAAAACCCTTCGTTTTATTTCTGCCGGCCGCGGCTGCGAGGGGGCTGCGAACGCGGCTGCGGCTACGAGGCGAGGCCGCAGACGAGACTGCAAGGCTGCGCACGCGACCGGGAAATTCTCCTATTTTTGTTTAGAACCATTGCCTCAAGGGAAGAGAGGACAAGATTTTCTCCTTTCATTGCCAAAGCTGACTTGTGCAAGGGAATTTGCCAGCAGTATGACCGGCAAAACAACCAAAAAACGGGTTGCAAGAGGTGAAATCTTTGCTCCATCAGGCTTTCTTAACCGCGATTTTCCCTTAACCGCTGAGATAAAATGAATTAGAGGAGAAAATCTTGTCCTCTCTTCCCTCGGACGGCACAATCCGCTCGGGTCGAGGGAATTTTTCTGTCCCGCGCCTGTTTCGCCGCGGTTTCCTGCGCACAGGATCGCGGCATGTTTTCCTTGACAAGGTTTTCAGAATCTTGGTATAATAAAGGCACAGGACAGCTTTTTGTGACTGACGGAATATGCGGATAACCGCAAGGAAGCAGAAAGCTTGGATAGCCGGCCGTCTGGGTGTATTTGTTCCTTGCCAAAGGGACGGATATACCCTTTTTTTGTTGGCTGACTGCAAATAACATTAGCGGAGGACTGACGATGAAAAAAATAGCGATCGTGATGGGATCAGACAGCGATCTTCCTGTGGCCGAAAAAGCGGCTCAGACCCTGAAGGAGCTGGAGGTACCATTTGAAGTACACGTTTATTCGGCCCACAGAACGCCGGATGAAGCGGCAGAGTTTGCCGCCTCGGCGAGAGAAAAGGACTTCGGGGCTATCATAGCCTTTGCCGGCAAGGCCGCTCATCTGGCGGGCGCGCTGGCGGCCAGGACATGCCTGCCGGTGATAGGCGTGCCTGTAAAATCTTCGACTCTGGACGGCATTGACGCCTTGCTGGCCACCGTACAGATGCCTGCGGGCATACCTGTAGCTACGGTCGCCATAGACGGCGCAGTCAATGCCGCTTTGCTTTCCTGCCAGATGCTGGCCATCGAAGACGCGGCGCTGGCGGAGAGACTGGCAGCCAGGAGAGCGGCGGATGCGCGCAAGGTGCTGGAAAAGGACGCGGCGATCTCGGCGAGCTTCCGCGACTGATAGGCAGGCCGCCCGCCCTGCGCCAAAGGGCGCCGGGCATAACCACATCAACAAATTTAATTATTACATAAAAGGAGAAAACAATCATGGAAAACAAGCTGGTTTACACGGGAAAGACGAAGAATGTGTTTGCGCTGGACAACGGCAATTATCTGCTGAAGTTCAAGGACGACTGCACCGGCAAGGACGGTGTGTTCGATCCGGGCGAAAATTCCATCGGTCTGACTATTGAAGGCGTAGGCGACGTCAACCTGCGCATGTCCATATATTTCTTTGAAAAGATCAACGCCGCCGGCATCAGAACTCACTTTGTCAGCGCCGATCTGGCAAACACCACCATGGAAGTGCTGCCGGCCAAGGTATTCGGTCACGGACTGGAAGTAATCTGCCGTCACAAGGCGGTAGGAAGCTTCATCCGCCGCTACGGCGAATATATCGAAGAAGGCGCCGACCTGCCGGCTTACGTGGAGACCACTTTCAAGAATGACGAGAAGGGCGATCCGCTGGTAACCAAGGACGGCCTCGTGGTGCTGGGCGTGATGACGGAGAAGCAGTATGACGACATCAAGGAGATGACGCAGCGCATCACCAAGATCGTAGCCGACGACCTCAAGGAAAAAGGACTGGTGCTGTACGACATCAAGTTCGAGTTCGGCTACGACAAAGACGGCAACGTAATGCTGATCGACGAAATCGCCTCCGGCAACATGAGAGTGTACAAGGACGGCAAGTACATCGATCCGATGACGCTTTCTGAGCTGTTCTTCGCCTAAAGGTCGCGGGCTCATAAGCGGGCTCATAGACAGGCGCATAAACAGACATATAAGCAAAAGCAGAAAGACAAGAAAAAGGAACAAGACAGAAATGGGTGGATTTTTTGGCGTAGCCTCGAAAGAGGACTGCATGGTAGACGTGTTCTTTGGTGTGGACTATCATTCGCACCTTGGCACCAGAAGAGGCGGACTGGCTGCTTTCGACGAGGAAATCGGCCGGCAGCGCGAGATACATAATATCGAGAACTCGCCGTTTCGCACTAAATTTGAAAATATTTTCGACGAGATGAAGGGCCGCTCGGCGATCGGCTGCATAAGCGATTCCGATCCGCAGCCGCTTTTGATCAGATCGCACCTGGGGACTTATGCGATCTGCATCATCGGCATTATCAACAACGCCAGAGAGCTGATCGAGCAGTACCTGACCATCGGCGGCGGACACTTTGATTCGATGACCGGCGGCGGCGTCAACAACACGGAGCTGGTAGCGGCGCTGATCAGCCAGAAAAAGGATT
>CALWNX010000058.1 GCA_944382925.1 uncultured Clostridia bacterium
TGCCGGATGGAGTAGAGATGTGCATGCCGGGAGACAACATCACGATGGAGATCGACCTGATCACACCGATCGCGATCGAGGAAGGACTGAGATTCGCCATCAGAGAAGGCGGAAGAACAGTAGGCTCTGGCGTAGTAACAGAGATCATCGAGTAAGATAAGAGGGGAAGGAGCCGCGCTGCGCGCGGCTCCTTTTTGCGTGCGGGCCGCCGCCGGGTCGGCGGGCGCCGGGTGATTTGCCGGGCGTCGCCCGGGCCGCCTGTACGCGGTAGGGCGGGCATAGGGAAACGCGTGGCAGACTACGAAGCGCGCGATGCAATCGCTCCGAATAGTGCAAATTTGTAAAAACGTTGTGCAACGCACAACGTTTTTGCTGATTCGCACAACGCGGACGGGAAGCCGCCCGGCACAACGCTGCCCAGGCTTGCCCGCCGGCTCTCGCCAGCCTGCTCCTAGGTCGCCTGACCGGCCGGCATGCCCCCCGCCGGCCCGCGGACAGGCTTTTTTTCTCGCAGGATTCAAAACGCCGCCTTTACGAAAACAGCGGACAAGGTTTTTTTCTTAGCTCACCGGCAATGTGCCTTTAAAGAAAAAAGCGCTCGTGCGGGTCACGGCTGTTTGCGCGTCAGAGCATAAAAAAGCGGCGATAAGGGATTTTCTCCATGGTAAACTTGTCGCCAGCGGCTTGGCTTCTGGCGGATTTTTTTCTTAAAGCGCCTCGTGGCGACATCGAGAGAACAATTCTTTGTCCGCTGTTTTCGCTGCACCCGCAAAATTAAAGGATGAAGAACAAAACCTTGTCCGCTGTTTTCTTGCGCGGCGGGTTTTGCGTCTTAAGAGTGAATCGCAAGCAGAACTTGACCGATCCCGCCGCCCGAGCGCAGGTGGGACCGGGCGGGCCGGCCCTGCGGGCTTGCATTGACAAGCCCGCCCCGCCTGATGTAAAATAAAATGATATTGCTCGCCGGGCAATAATCTCGCCGGGCAATAATATTATGAAACAGGGAAAAGCTTAAAGATGGAATATTTTCTGATATACTCTGCACAGATTAAAAACCGCGGCCTCGACATCGGCTTCGACCTTTACGAACCGGGACACCTGCTCTGGCTGGCCGCGATCCTGATCATAGCGGGACTGGCCGCTTCGCGCTACAAAAAGGCCAGGCCGCGCAGCCGCAGCCGCGTGCGCAAAGCCTTTGCCGTGATACTCCTGTTGTCCGAAATACTCAAGGACACGGTGATTGCGCTGCTGGGAGCCGACATGATAGAATACCTGCCGCTGCATTTGTGCAGCTTCACGATCCTGATCATGCTGCTGGATGCCTTTGGCCCGTGGCGGGACTTCACGGGTCAGCTGCTGGCTTACGCCATGTTCCCGGGTGCCTGCGCAGCGCTGCTTTTCTGCAACTGGACGGAGTATCCGTTCTTCAATTATATGAATATACACAGCTTCGCCTTCCACGGCTGGATCGTGATATATTTCTTCATGATCTACGCCGGCGGCGAAGTCCGCGTGCGCTATAAAGGACTGTGGCAGACGGTGCTGGCGATGATCATCGTTTCGATACCGGTATACATCTTCAACCTTAACTTCGACACCAATTATCTCTTCCTCAACGAGGCCTCGGAAGGCTCGCCGCTGGTCATCGTCTGGGACATTTTCGGAACGCGTCTGGGAGCGCCGGGCTATCTGGCCGGCATCGTTTTGCTGGTGCTGCTGATATTCCACGCGCTGTACCTGATATACAGGATTCTGGAGCAGATACGTGAGCAGCGCATCTGGCGCGCACGCAGCGTCAGCAGCGGCAGAAAGAACAGAAAGAGAGCTTTAAAGGGGAGCGAGAGGAGAGATGAGTATTATGTCAAAAAACAGGGGTAAAGAAAGAAAGCGTCCGGCAGTCTGCCTGTCGCTGAGCTGCGAAACGCTCGCAGAGCTCAGAAGCGAGATCGAAGAATATAAGGACTGCTGCCAGCTCGTCGAGTGGTGCGCAGACGCGACCAAGGGCGCAGGCCTGATGAGCGAGACCGAGCTTGTGAACACGGTCAGGGAGATCAGAAAGCTTTGCCCGGGCAAGAAGGTAATCGTCGATTACAGAGGGGACCTTGAGACAGGACACCGGGTGAAGAAAGCCGTTCTCGGATATGCCGACATCATCGATGTGGACGCCGGCGACCCGGCGCTTTCCCGCTTTGTGCGCGAAGCCAGGCGCAAGAAGACCAAGGTGCTGGTATCCTTTCACGAATTTGCCCACATGATGGACAGAAACGAAGTGGCCGAAAAATATCTCAGGCTGGAAAAGAGCGGGGCTGACATCCTCAAGATCGCCTGCCTTGCACAGCAGGAGCAGGACACCTACGATATTCTGGCCGGCGCCGCCGCTTACACACAGCTGCGCCATCACCGCCCGATCGTGGCGATCGCCATGGGCGCGGCGGGCCAGACCAGCAGAATCTGCGCCGGAGATTTCGGCTCGGTGATCAGCTATGCCTGCGGCAGCAAGCCGACCGCACCGGGGCAGTTCAACGCCAGAGAGCTTTCGCGCTATTTAGATATTTACTACGGAGAAAAATAATGGAGCCGATCATCAAAATAGAAAATCTCGTCTTTGCTTATGCAAAAGGCGAAGGCAGAGAAGCCGTGCGCGCTGTGGACGGCGTAAGCCTTGCGATCGAGCGCGGCAGCTTTACAGCCATTCTGGGCAAGAACGGCTCCGGCAAGTCCACGCTGGCCAAGAATCTCAACGGCCTGCTGCTGCCTACGGAGGGCGTGATTTACGTCAACGGCTACGACACAGCAGACGATGAACACATCTGGGATGTGCGGCAGTCTGCAGGCATGGTTTTCCAGAACCCCGACAACCAGCTCGTGTCCGCCATCGTTGAGGACGACGTCGCTTTCGGCCCCGAAAACCTCGGCATCGAACCGGCGGAAATCAGACGCCGTGTCGACAAGGCCCTGCAGGACGTGAATATGGGCGCTTACAAAAATAAGCCGCCGCACCTGCTTTCAGGCGGGCAGAAACAGCGCGTGGCCATCGCCGGCGTCGTTGCCATGAAGCCAAGCTGCATCATCTTTGACGAGCCGACAGCCATGCTCGACCCCAAAGGCCGCAGCGAGATCATGAGCATCATCAAGGAGCTGCACGCAGAAGGCATCACCGTGATCCTCATCACGCATTTCATGGAAGAAGCAGTCGAGGCCGAGCGCGTGATCATCATGCACGACGGCCGCGTGTTTATGGACGGCACGCCGCAGGAAGTGTTTTCCCGGCAGGAAAAAGTGCTTTCCGTCAATCTTGACATTCCTCTGGCCGTGGAGCTGGCAGACATGCTGCGCGAGCGGGGGATCGCCGTGCCGGAGAATATCATCAAAACGGAAGAAATGGTCGAATATCTATGTCAATACGAGTAGAACATTTAAAACATATATACGATAAGGGCATGCCTACCGAATCGCTGGCGCTTGACGACGTCAGCTTTGAAATCGCGGACGGCCAGATGTTCGGCATCATCGGCCACACGGGCTCCGGCAAGTCCACGCTCCTGCAGCATCTCAACGGGCTGCTGAAGCCGGAATCGGGGCACATCATCATCGGCGATGTGGACATCACCGAGCCGGATATAGCCATGACCGAGATCAGAAAGCGCATCGGCCTGGTTTTCCAGTATCCTGAGTACCAGCTGTTTGAAGAAACGGTGGCCAAAGATGTGGCCTTCGGTCCGCGCAACCTGGGGCTCGCGGAAGAAGAAATCCAGGAGCGGGTGCGGGAAGCGATCGAGCTGGTGGGGCTGGATTACGAGACCTTCAAGGAACGCTCGCCTTTTGAGCTTTCCGGGGGACAGAAGCGGCGCGTTGCTATCGCCGGCGTGATCGCCATGCGCCCGGAAGCGCTGATCCTCGATGAGCCGACCGCAGGACTGGACCCGAAGGCGCACAAGGATGTGCTCAAAATGGTAGAAGAAGTACACAGGCGTACCGGCAACATCACGATCCTCGTATCGCACAACATGGCCGACATCGCGCGGCTGTGCGACCGCGTGCTGGTGATCGACAGCGGACGGGTGGTAACCGTGGGCACGCCGAAGGAAGTCTTTTCCCGCCGCCGGGAGCTGGCCGAAGTGGGACTTGACCTGCCGCCGGTCACGCAGCTGACGGAAGCGCTGCGCCAGCGGGGCTTTCAGATAGATGAAACCATCCTTTCCGTCGAGGAAGCGGCGGAGCAGATCGCCGCCTGCCTTAAAGCGCGCAATACGCATAATACGCAGAATGTAAGAAGGACTGAAGATAAATGATCAGAGACATCACGCTCGGCCAGTATTTCCCAGGTAATTCATGGGTGCACAGGCTGGATCCGCGGATCAAGATAATCGCCACGCTCTTATTTCTGATAGAGCTGTTCATCGTCGACAACTTCATAGGCTTTGGCATTGCGGCCGTCTGCCTGGGCGTGGTGATCGCCGTTTCCGGCGTGCCGGTAGGCTATATTCTCAGGGGGCTGAGGCCGATTCTCATGATCCTGATCTTTACCTTTGCCCTCAACATCTTCATGGTCAACGGACGCGTGCTCTGGCAGTGGAAATTTCTGCACATCACGGCAGAGGGGCTGGAGCTGGCGGTATTCATGGCCATTCGCCTGATCCTGCTTTTAATGGGTTCCTCGATGCTGACTCTCTGCACCCGGCCGCTGGCGCTGACCGACGGCATCGAGAGGCTGCTTTCGCCTTTTAAGAAAATAGGGCTTCCCGCCCACGATATAGCCATGATGATGACGATCGCCCTGCGTTTTATTCCGACGCTGCTTGAAGAGGCCGATAAGATCATGAAGGCTCAGCAGGCGCGCGGAGCTGATTTTGAAAGCGGCAACATCATCAGACGTGCCAAGAGCCTGATCCCGATCCTGGTGCCGTTGTTCGTGAGCGCTTTCCGCATCGCACAGGACCTGGCGCTGGCGATGGAAGCCAGATGCTACCGGGGCGGCGAAAACAGGACGCGCATGAACGGGATGAAATTTGCAAAACGAGACTACGCAGCTATCGTGATGATGGTCGCTTTTCTGGCGGTGATCATCGCAGAATCGTGGCTGCTCTAGGATATTTACGGGGAAGCGACAAGGGGCGCAGCATGAGACAGAGAAATATCAAGAATTTGCAGGAAAAGCTGGAGCTCAACTCGGCGTATCTGATCCGCGAGCCGGAAAGCTGCCGCGGACGCTGGCGCGAGGTGTTTGGCAACGATGCGCCGATATATCTCGAGATCGGCTGCGGCAAGGGCCGCTTCATCACCGGATGTGCGGCGGCGCATCCTGAACGCAATTATATAGCCATCGAAGGGCAGTCCAACGTGGCTCTGCGCGCGCTGGAAAAGGCTGCCGCCCTTGAGCAAAACAACCTGCGCATCGTCATCGCCTATGTCGCTGACCTGCTGGCTTTTTTTGCGGAAGGCGAGCTTGCCGGCATATATCTCAATTTCAGCGATCCGTGGCCGAAGGCGCGGCACGCCAAAAGAAGGCTGACTTATCATAAGCGGCTTGAAAATTACAAGCAGGTGCTGGCCGGGGGCGGTGCGATCGAATTTAAGACCGACAACGATCAGCTCTTTAACTTTACGCTCGATGAAATCGCCCGCGCCGGCTGTGAAGTGCTCGCGCTCAGCCGCGACCTGCACGGGGAGACGGCCGGAAGCGCGGAAGCGGCGGCCGGCGAGGACGCCAGCCAGTTTGGCGAGGCTGCCAGCCAGTTTGGCGAGGCCGCCGGCCAGCTTGGAGAGGCCGCCAGCCAGCTGACCGAATACGAAGAACGCTTTATGCAGGCAGGCAAGAATATCAATTACGTTAAATTCTGAGGCCGCATGACGGCATGCGGAGCGAAAAACGGGAAAATCCCGCCTTTCAGGATTTCAGCCGTGCGCGAAGAGAATTTCCGGCGCGGAAATTCTCGCGTATTTGTATTCGAGGGTGTCTCAAAGAGAATCGGCGTGTTGAGGCAGGCTGAAATTCTCTTGGCAGCGGTATAAAACGGTTTCGAGAGAGACTCGCAGCTCTCTTGAGAAGCCTTTACAATGGCATATTCTCTTTTCCCGCGGGCCTTCAGGCGATTAGCGGGATTTTTTCGCTTTGAAATTCTCTTGGGGGCAGGGCGATTTGCTAAAAGGAGAGAATCGGCCTATCTGCCAGCCCGCCTGCCTGCCCATCTGCCTGTCCGTCTGCCAGCCCATGATCTCAAAAAAACAAGCTTTCGCCGTTTGCGCCGGATGTGCCGGACAGCTGGCAAAAGCTCGTCTGCCATAATGAAATAAACTAGCTTAGCTTGCAAAATCGATATAGTCAGCCGGATCCACATATGTCCCGCCTTTGATCATCTCAAAATGCAGATGGGCAGGCTCCAGCGACTCAAAGAGCCCGGTCGTGCCCACACCGCCGATGATTTGACCCTGGGTGACGACATCGCCGACCTCGACCATTTCGGCATTGGCGAGATTAGAATAAATAGTTACCATATCGCCCGTGTGCGTGATTTCCACCGAAGTACCAAAACGATCATCCTCGTAGACGGCCGTCACCGTGCCGTCCGCCGCTGCTACCACCTGCGTGTCTTCAGGCGCTTCGATATCGGTGCCGCAATGGGTCATGTACTGATCCAGAGTTACCGAATAAATGAGCTGATCCATAGAGAAGGGATTGCTCACCTTGGCAGCTTCGTCCTTGACCGGGACGATGAAGTCGCTCGGCGCAGCTGCAGGACTTTTACTCTCCTGACTGTCTACGACCGGTACGCGCACATCTACTTCGGCAGAAGCCTCAGGCTTTTCGGCTTCGGCGCGGTTTTCGGTTTCGTCAGACTTTGCGCCCTCCGAGACCAGAATATCGCCGGCATCCTCGTTTATTTTATCTATATTCGACTTTACCGTAAAGATCGATGTAAGAGCGATGACACAAAAGGCCAGCATCAATACTATCGCGACCTTATCTTTCTCTTTTTTCTTCTGTGCTTGACGCATGATTTCACCTCCATTTACCTATATTGTTAGCGAAAAAAATGATTTTCATACGAGACAGCTGTGACATGAACCTTGTAAAAATTGCAAGTTCGTAATATAATTGAGTAGTATCTGTATGATGGAGGAATGATAATGACGGACATGTTTTTTGCATTGCAAAACGGAAGAGAGATACCTAAAGAAGACAAGATCTTTGGCATCAGCAACCGCGCCAAGGCTATGATTGCCACGGCCGGAAAGGATAAAGTGGTCAACGCCACGATCGGCGCTCTGATGGACGACGAAGGAAGGCTCATGGTGCTTTCGTCGGTGAGCGAGATTTTTAAAACCCTCGATCTGGCCGAATGTGCCGAATACGCGCCTATCGCCGGGACAGCAGGCTTTCGCGAGGCCGTCAAAAAGGATATGCTGCGCAGCTTCGTGCCGCAAAGGCACGTAGAAGCTGTCGCCTCGCCGGGAGGCACGGGGGCGCTTAAGAATGCCATCTCAAATTATTCTGCCCCGGGAGACAGCGTACTGGTCGCAGACTGGTACTGGGGTCCGTATAAGACTATCGCACAGGAGCATGGCAGAAGGCTGGAAACTTTCCGTATGTTCGATGAGCAGGGGCGCTTTGATGTGGCCTCGCTGGCGAAAAAAATAAATGAGCTTCTTGCCAGACAGGATAGCCTCGTGCTGATCCTCAATACTCCGGCGCACAACCCGACAGGCTATGCCATGGACAGCCAAGACTGGCAGCTGGTGGGCGCTGTGCTTGAGCAAGTCGACGGAAATAAAAAAGTTGCCCTTGTCGCCGATGCCGCTTATATAGACTTTGCCGGTGACGAAGAAGAAAGCCGCAGCTTTTTGCGCTTCCTCGACGTGATGCCAGAAAACGTGCTGCCACTGGTGGCACACAGCCTTTCCAAATCATATACGCTTTATGGCATGAGATGCGGCGCCCTTATCTGTTTGGCTAAGAACGAGCAGGAAGCAGAGGAATTTAAGAAGGTGTGCGAATTTTCTTCGCGTGGCAGCTGGTCGAATTGTGCCAGAGGTCCGCAGGTCATCCTGCAGAAGATATACGAGGATCCGCAGTTGTTGCAGAAAGTTGCTGACGAGCGCAGAGGCTTCAGAGAAATGCTGCTCAGGCGCGGAGGCGCTTTCAAAGCTGCGGCAGACGAGAGCGGCCTGGAAATGGTGCCTTTCCATGGCGGCTTCTTTGCCACAGTGCCGTGTCAGGAGCCGGACCGCCTGTCTGCGGAGCTGGAGAAGCAGGGAATTTTCGTAGTGCCGTTCACGAAGGGTATCCGCGTTTCGCTGGCTTCGGTCAGAGAGGAAAAATGCGCCGAGCTGCCAGCTATAATTAAAAAGACATTATGCGCCAAAAATTTACTGTAAAATATTGACATACATCTTCCGCCCGTGTAAAATAGAAGAGCAAAGGGAAAACGGAAGGGAGATTATCATGAGTGAAGACAGAGAATTTGCTTTCAGTATCAGGGAGCATATCGGTGTGATCAGCAAATATCAGACGGGCTGGACCAAGGAGCTCAATCTGGTGGAGTGGAACGGCAATAACGCCAAGTTCGATATTCGCGACTGGGAGCCGAGCCATGAGCACATGAGCCGGGGCGTGACGCTGCGCGAAGAAGAAGCCAAGAGCCTGCTGGCCTTGCTGATCAAATATTTCCGCCAGAAGCAGGAAGAACAGAAGACCGTAGCGCAGGCGGCTGAAAGGTGCGAGAACCCTGCGCCTGTCGCAGAACCGGCATCCGCCGCGGAGCTCGCGCCTGCTGCGGAGCCGGAGCCCTCTGCTGGGCCTGCGCCTGTCGCAGAGCCAACTGCGGAGTCCGTGCCTCTGCAGACAGAAGAAGAAAGCTTCTGATTGCGGCGGCGGGCGGGCGTCCGGCATATTTGCCGGACGCCCGCCCGCTTTTTCGGCAGATTATCACACAAAGCAGCAGCTAATTGTGGTATTATGATTAGTACATACAGCGAAACGGAGAAGCGACATGGAGATATTTTTAAAAAAGGAGCTGCGCGCTGACCAGGAGAAGATCACAGTGGAAAGAGGCAGCAGCGCAGAGGAGCTTTACGAGCGTTACCGGCCGGAGCTTCCCTATACGGTGCTGGCCGTCAAGATCAACAACAAGATCGAGAGCCTTTCCTATAGATTCAGCCGAGAATGTACGGCTGAATTCATAGACATGCGCTCGCAGAGCGGCAACCTCATCTACCAGAACAGCCTCTGCCTCATCTATCTGAAAGCCGTTGAGGATGTGCTGGGCAAGTCGGACGTCGATATAGAAAATGCGATCAACAAAGGCCTCTACACGGAGATCAAGACTAAAGAACCGCTCAGCGCCAAGCAGGTGCGCGCCATCGAAAGACGCATGAGAGAGCTGGTAGACGAGGATCTGCCCTTTGTGCGCGAAGAGCTGGAAAAAGAGGAAGCCATCGCCCGCTTCCACGACATGGGCTGCCCGGAAAAAGCCGATCTGCTCGGCGAAAATCCGCGCATGAAAAAAGTGCCTTTCTATTCGCTGGGCGGCTACCGCGATTTCTTCTACGGACTGATGGTGCCGTCTACCGGCTATATCGAGCATTTCGAGCTGCGCAAATACCGGCGCGGCGTGCTGCTGCGCTTTCCGCATCCGAGCGATCCGAACACGATTCCGGCATATGTGGACGAAAAGGTGCTCTATAAGACCTTCGGTGAGCAAAGCCGCTGGGGGCGCCTCATGGGCATCACCTATGTTTCCGATCTCAACCGCAAGATCGAGGACGGACAGATCAAGGAGCTGATCCAGCTTTCAGAGGCGCTGCACGAGAGGCGCATCGTCGAGATCGCCGACATGATCACCAAAAACAAGAAGCGCATCATCCTCATCGCCGGCCCATCTTCCTCAGGAAAGACGACCTTCGCCCGCAGGCTCTGCATACAGCTGAGAGTCAACGGCCTGGCGCCGCTGTACCTGGGGACGGATGATTACTTCGTGGAACGCGAGGACACTCCGCTTGACGAGTACGGCGAACGTAATTACGAGGATCTGAGCGCGGTAGACATCGGACTTTTCAACCGCAACATGAACGACCTTCTGGCCGGCAAAACCGTGGATCTGCCGCGCTTTGATTTCATGAGCGGGCACAAGCAGTTCGGTGAACGGCTGACTTCGATCAGGAGCAACCAGCCGATCGTCATCGAAGGAATTCATGCGCTCAACGGCGCGCTGACGCCGGAGATACCGCAGGAAGAAAAATTCAAAATCTACATCAGCCCGCTGACGCAGCTCAATATCGACAGTCACAACAGGATCGTCACGACCGATCACCGCATGTTAAGACGCATGGTCAGAGACATAAGGCACCGGGGCCACAGCGCGCAGTCGACCATCGACTCCTGGCCGAAGGTGCGGGCCGGCGAAGACAAGAACATCTTTCCTTTCAGCAATGAGGCGGATGTGATGTTCAATTCCGTGCACCTGTACGAGATCGCGGTGCTGAAAAAATACGCCAAGCCGCTGCTGGAGGCGATCACGCCGGAGGAGCCGGAATACAGCGACGCGGTGCGCCTGCTGAATTTCCTGCGCTTCTTCAAGACGGTGGAAGACGATTCGGCGATCGTCAACAATTCGATCCTGCGCGAATTCATCGGCGGCAGTATCTTTACGGACTGAGGCGGTACGCAGGCAGAAAGAAGGCGGCCCGCCCGCAGAAAGAGAGGAAAACCATGGCAGACATCACTATAGTCGGTGGCATCAATATAGATATAGAGGGGAGACCTTATGCGCCGCTTCGGCGTGAGGATTCCAACCCGGGGAAAATTTCGATCGCCTACGGTGGAGTGGGGCGCAACATTACGGAGAACGTCGCCCGGATGGGCGGCAGCGCCGCGATGATTTCCACGATCGGAGAGGATCACATGGGACGCGCGGCCAGAGAGCACCTGCGCGAGCTCGGCGTGGATGTTTCCGCGATCGAGGTGCAGCCGGGCATGACATCGGCGATGTACCTTTCGATTTTAAACGACAAGAGCGATATGGAGCTTGCCTTAAGCGACATGGATGTGGTAAAATTTATTCTTCCCAAGACATTGGAGAAAAACGCGAAGCTGCTGATGGATTCAAAGGTGATCGGCCTGGACGGCAACCTGCCCCGGGAGACGATCGAGTATGTGGTCAAACGCTTTGCCGGCAAACCGATTTTCTTCGACCCGGTGTCAACCCCCAAGGCGAAGCGGGCAGCCGGACTGGTCGGCGGCTTTTCTTGCGTCAAGCCGAACCTGATGGAAGCCGAAGCGCTGATGTCCAGAAGCATCGGCGACGAGAGGGACGTTGCCTCGGCCGGCGACTGGTTCAGGGAACAGGGCGTAAGGATGGTATTTATCACGCTCAACAAACAGGGTGTGTATTATGCGGATGAGCACGGCGAGGGCTTTGCAAGACCCGGTCGCGTAGATATAAAGAGCGCGACGGGGGCAGGAGACAGCTTTTCGGCGGCGATCCTTATCGGCATGGCCGCCGGACTTACGGCCAGGGAAATAGCAAGTTACGGCATGGCTGCCGCTCAGATCACGATGGAAAGCAGCCAGGCTGTCAATCAGAATATGAGCAGAGAAGAAATCGAAAGGAGAATCAGAATATGTACAGAGATTATTTAGACGTTAACCCGGAAGTGGAAAAAGCTCTCGACGAAGGACGTCCGGTGGTGGCGCTTGAGTCCACCATCATTGCGCATGGCATGCCATACCCGAAAAATGTGGAAACCGCGCTGGCAGTTGAAGAGGTGATCAGGAAAAACGGCGCCGTGCCGGTAACGATCGGCATCCTCGGCGGCCGCATCAAGATCGGCCTTACCAAGGAAGAGATCGAATACATGGCGCATGCCGAAAACGTGCTCAAGGTCAGCCGCCGCGACTTGCCTTATGTGATCGCCAGAAAGCTGGACGGCGCTACGACCGTGGCCGGCACGATGATCGCCGCACACATGGCCGGCATCAAGCTGTTCGTAACCGGCGGCATCGGCGGAGTCCACAGAGGCGCCGGCGAAAGCTTTGACATTTCCGCCGATCTGGAGGAACTGAAGATGACCGACGTGACCGTAGTTTGCGCCGGAGCCAAGGCCATCCTCGACATCCCGGCTACCCTCGAGTATCTGGAAACGGCCGGCGTGCCGGTGATCGCCTATGGCACGGACGAGATTCCGGCCTTCTACAGCCGCAGCAGCGGTGAAAAGGCCAACTGCCGTCTGGACACGCCGGAAGAGGTCGGCGCGCTGATCTCCATGAAGGCAGAACTGGGCCTCAAAGGCGGCATCCTAGTCACCTGTCCGATACCTGAGGCGGACGAGATTCCGGCTGCCGAAATCAACGGCGTTATCGACGAAGCCATCCGCGAAGCCGAGGCCGGCGGCATCAAGGGCAAGGAGACGACTCCGTTCCTGCTCTCGCGCGTCAAGGACCTCACTGAGGGACGCAGCCTTGAAGCCAACATCAAGCTGGTGCTCAACAACGCCGATATTGGCTCGCGTATCGCCTGCCATATAAAGTAAAGCTGTGCGGCCGGCCGACACACATGAGGACAACTATGGCCGCAGCCGGCTCATAGAAAAGCGACTTCAAAACCCCAGACAAGTCGTCTGGGGTTTCAGACTGTCGACAAACCTCAGACAATTTCACAAATGAAGTTGTCTTTGGGTTTTCGATTGCGGCGGACTTATTATATATCTGATGCGCAATGTGCAATGTGCAACGTGCAATGTGCAACGTGCAATGCGCAATGCGCTTCCTTTCTCAACTTTTTTCAAATTCAGCACGTTTCAAGTTGAATTTTGCAAAAAAATTCTCCGCTTTCATGCCAATAAGAGCATCAGCCAGTTGAAA
>CALWNX010000059.1 GCA_944382925.1 uncultured Clostridia bacterium
CGCTGCCGGCTTCCTCCAGCACGGCCTTGAGGTTGGCGAAGACCTGTCTGGTCTGCTCCTCGATGCCGCCCTCTACCAGCACGCCGGTCTCAGGTACGAGCGGGATCTGGCCGGAAGTGAACACCAGATTGCCGTAAATGTTAGCCTGCGCATAAGGACCGATGGCGGCCGGCGCTTTCTTAGTCGCTACAATTTTTCTCATTTTGTTCCTCCTATCATTCTGTCAGAAATCTCGTTTGCCGATTCCTTTTTTATATAGGGAATGTTCTCCGTGGAATTGAGCAGAGACACAAGGCCGCAGCCGCAGCCGTGCCTTTCCGCAACAGGATGGTAGCTCATGGTCATGGACTGCATCCTCTCGTATTTGAAAAGCGCGTAGTGAAGGGCAAAATACCCGCTGCGCACTATCATTCCCTCCTCCAATATCATATACCCTGCGGCCTTATGTGACAAGACATAAAGCAGCAAAATAAATAAATCTATCGCCAGCGGCGCACCGATGGCAATCCAGGCCGGCCAGGCAGTCAGACGCAAAAGCGCAAAGACCGCGAGCGCCAATGCAACCTGCCATTTGACAGCCTTGACTGCCCGCACCGCCGCGCCGCAGCTTTCCTCGCGCATCAAAGAGTCAAAAGCGGCAAAATCGTATTCGGGCACCAGCACGCCGAGCCAGTCTTTGAGCTCGCCGGCCGTAAGCGAAAGCGTGATGTTAGATGATTCGCCCTCCTCGTCGCCAAGGCCGACGGTCACCACTTTGGCGTTATAGCGGCCCAAGAGGCGGGAAACCAGTGGCTGATCTATCTCGATGGCCGTGATCTTATCCACGGGAATCGTATAGCTGCGCAGCTTGATCAGCCCGCAGCTCACATGCAGATCTTTGCCGTCTCTGTACACCGTAAAATCGTAATAGCGGAAAAATTTCTTCACGATATTGTACATGCTGCCAAGCACCATCAATACGACGGCGATAAAGCCGCCGACCGCCTGGCGCAGAAAGGTGTCAAAGCCGTATCTGGCGCTGAAATATATGGCCGCGGCCAGTCCCGCGACTACCACCAGTACGCTCAGAAGCGGCAGCGTATAAAGCATGTGCTTCAGCATGTCGTTTTTCCCGCAGTGCAGCACCCGTATGCCTTCGAGGGCAGCCTGCGTCAGCTTGTCCGGCTGCCTTTCCTCCGCCATCTGGCTCTGTCCGCCTTTGAGGATATTCATGCGGGCGATGATCAGCTGGCGAAACGCGAGGGCCACGTCTTCTCTGAGCACGATCGACACATCCGTCTTATTGGCTGTCGTCATGCTGTTTGTATCCAGCTTGAGGCGGTAGGTGCCGGCAATGCGCTCGAAAAGATTGCGTTCCATGTTGACCGCCGAGACATTTTCGATGGCGATCGTGCTTTTCTTCTTATTAAGCGTGTTGCGTTCGATGATGATCAGGTTGCCATCCAGGGTGATCAGCGTCTTGCGCCAGCGAAAAAACTGCCACAAAAACACCAGCAACGTGAGCGCGAGAATCGCCAGCAGGCCGATCAGGCCGCCGCCGGCCATGAATTCCCTCAGAGTGCCGTCATCCAGGCTCCTGATAAAGTCGAGCACATCATCTATCTGATTGAAAAGGAAAATAAGAATCACCAGCCAGAACTGCCATACGCTTTCGATGATGATGGAAAAATGGCAGCGCAGCCTGATCCTTCCCTCCTGATCGGCTTTAAGCTTATTCATCGGCGTCCTCTCTCTTGGCGGCCGCCGCCAGTGTGTTGATCTTTTTCTTCAGCGTCTCCGCGATCTCTTCGGCCTTTTCGATCGTGAGAAACTGGATGCTGACATCGCCGCCGGCTGTCGTAACCTGCACGTTGGCAAGCCCGAAGCGTCTGTCGACCGGTCCCTGCGAGACTTCCAGCTTGTGCAGCCTTTCGATCGGCACGATGCTCTCGCTGACCCAGAAAAGACCGCGGCGCACTCTGATCGCCTCTTCATCGATGCAGTAGCAGTATCTTTCGTAGCGCACGTGCGGCGCAGCGATTATGTAAAGCAGTGTCAGCAGCCAGCAGACGGCCAGGATGACGATCCCGATGAGGGGCGCCCCAAGCGGCCACAGCACGATCACCGTGGCTGCGGCCATGATGAAAACAAGCCACAGCGTGCAGGAGATGCGCATACATTTTTCGGCTGTTTTTTCGGCTCTGATATAATTTCTCTCCATAAATATTTCCTTTGCTGTCCTTTTATAAAAATGTCCTACGATTTTAAATTTTACCACACCGGCGGCGAATGTCAACGACTGTTATGCAGCCTTTCTCCACGCGAAAGCGCACGGCCAGATCGGCGTAATCCAGGCCGTAGACGCGTTCTGCGTCGCTGTGGTAGGCGGGCGCCGGATCCTGCGCCAGAAGCTGGCTGAGAACCGTTCTTTCTTCGGCGCTGAGACCGTCTGCGCTGCCGGCGGCAAA
Organism: uncultured Clostridia bacterium; assembly: GCA_944382925.1. GTDB lineage: Bacteria > Bacillota > Clostridia > Peptostreptococcales > Anaerovoracaceae > Fimisoma. The sequence continues at coordinate 2,448 of CALWNX010000059.1, forward strand.
CTCGACCGGCAGCATGGCAGGTGCTTCCTGCGCAAAGCTTCCCCGCGCCTCGGGGATCGAATCGGCATAAGGCACATAGGGCTTGATGTCGAAGATGGGCGTGCCGTCCACCATGTCCGCTCCCCACACATAAAGCCGCGGTCCCATCTCGCCGAATTCGATGCGTTCAAGGCACACGCAGGAAAGCCCCAGAGGATTGGGGCGAAACGGCGATCTGGTCGCGAACACGCCCTTGCGCACGTTGCCTCCCAGCTTCGGCGGCCGCACGGTCGGCGACCAGCCCTGCCCCTTCGTCTTGGAAAACTCCCAGATCAGCCAGATGTGCGAAAACTCTTCCAGCCCGCGCACTGCCTCCGCCTTGGCAAAGGCGGGTGCAAACTCTATGTATCCGGCCGTGTCCGCCAGCCCGCTCTGCCGCGGCACGCCGAATTTCTCCTTAAATTCCGTATGTATATATGCTATCGGCTTTATTTCGATCGTTCCCATTATTTCCTCCCGAGTCCCTATTACATCATATCTCATCCCGCCGGCGAAAGCTCATTTTAGCGCGCCGCCCGCCCCTGCTTGGCGCGCCGCCCGCCCCAGAGTCCGCCCCTGCTTGGCGCGCTGCGCTGCCCACCCCAGAGTCCGCCCCTGCTAAATCGCTTTAATTGCCATTTGAACCGCACCCCGTCAAGAGGACAGTGAAAAAATATAAAATTTTTCTGGCCAGCAGCTAAGCGCTGCTGGTCGCTTTTTATGCAGCGACACAAAGTTCGTGCTTCTCCATCGGTGTCAAGATGCCCAGATTGCGCTGCACTCGCTTTGTGTTATAGTAAAGAATGTAATTTTGGATCATTTGAACTAACTCATGCTTACTGGTAAAACGCCTGCCG
>CALWNX010000060.1 GCA_944382925.1 uncultured Clostridia bacterium
ACGACTACGAAGGTCCCGAGCAGAGCGGCTACGACGAAAACGCCTATCCGCTCTGGACCTGCACCTGCACCGCCGTCTTCTCCGGCGCTTCCTTCACCCGTCAGGTGCGCGCTTCCTCGAAAAAGGGCGCCAAAAAATGCGCCGCCTATCTCATCCTCTGCACCTACTTCAACAGGCGCAACATGTACGGCCCTGACGCAGAGCAGAGCCGCTGGGAATACAAGGACGGCCGCCTCACGCCGCTGTAAAGAAAAAGGATTAAGGTTATGTAACCTTAATCCAGTTCCAGCGCTCCCGTATAGAGCTGATAATACGTGCCCTTGAGCTTGAGCAGGTCCTCATGCGTACCGCGCTCGATGATGCGTCCGTGATCCAGCACCATGATAGCGTTGGAATTCTGCACGGTCGAAAGCCGGTGCGCGATCACGAAGACCGTCCGTCCCTGCATCAGCGCATCCATGCCGCGCTGCACGATGGCCTCAGTCCTCGTATCGATCGAGCTGGTGGCTTCGTCCAGAATCATCACCGGCGGATCTGCGACCGCCGCTCTGGCAATCGCCAGCAGCTGCCTCTGACCCTGACTGAGGTTGGCACCGTTTCCGGTCAGCATCGTGTTATACCCTTGCGGCAGGCGGCGGATAAAATCGTCCGCCCCGGCCAGCCTGGCCGCTTCGATGCACTCCTCGTCGCTGGCCTCAAGGTTGCCGTAGCGAATGTTTTCCATCACCGTACCCGTAAACAGGTTGGTGTCCTGCAAGACGATACCGAGGCTGTGCCGCAGATCGTCTTTTTTGATGTCGTTAATATCGATGCCGTCATAGCAGATCTCGCCCTCGTTGATGTCGTAGAAGCGGTTGATCAGGTTGGTGATCGTCGTCTTGCCCGCGCCCGTAGAACCGACGAAGGCCAGCTTCTGCCCCGGCTTGGCATAAAGCGAAATATCGTGCAGGACGGTCTTTTCCGGCGTATAGCCGAAGTTCACATCGAAGAAGCGCACGTCGCCCTTCAGCTTGGTGTAAGCCACGCTGCCGTCCTCTTTGACCTCTTTCCAGGCCCAGACGTGGGTGCGCTCCTTGCACTCGCTCAGATTGCCGTCTTTATCTTCCCTGGCGTTGACCAGCGTCACCTTGCCCTTGTCGCTTTCCGGCTCCTCGTCCAGCAGAGCGAAGATCCTGTGCGCGCCGGCCAGTCCCATGATCACCATATTGATCTGGTTGGAAACCTGTCCGATCGCGCCGGCGAACTGCTTGGTCATGTTGAGGAAAGGCACCACGATGCTGATGCTGAAGGCGGCCCCGGAAATACTGATGTTAGGCACATCCGTCAACAGCAGCGCACCGCCTACCAGCGCCACCACCACATACATCACGTTGCCGATGTTGCCCAGAAGCGGCATCAGGATGTTGGCGAAGCGGTTGCCGTTTCTGGCGTTGTAAAAGATTTCACCGTTTACCTTGTCGAAATCCTTCTTGGCCGTATCCTCATGACAGAAAACCTTGATCACCTTCTGGCCGGTCATCATTTCCTCCATAAAGGCCTCAGCCCTGGCGATGGTAACCTGCTGGCGGAGGAAAAACTTGGAAGAGCGGTTGGTGATCGCTCTGGCCGCCAGCGTCATGCAGATCACGCCCGCTACGATCAGCAGAGCGAGGATCGCGCTGTAATATATCATGATGCAGAAGACCACAAAGAGCGTAATGCCCGAGATGGTCATCTGCGGCAGGCTCTGGCTGATGAGCTGGCGCAGGGTGTCCACGTCGTTGGTATAATAGCTCATAATATCGCCATGCCCGTTGGTATCGAAGTATTTGATCGGCAGATCCTGCATGTGATTGAACATCTTTTCACGCAGCTTTTTGAGCGAGCCCTGCGTGATGATCGCCATCATCTGCGTATAGAACGTGCCGGCAATCAGGCTGAAAACATACAGTACCACCAGGACGGTCACATAGGTGAGGATCTGTCCTGATACAGAAGACCAGTCGCCGCTCTTGTAGCTCTCATCCACTAGCGCGATGACGTTTTGCAGGAAAACGGCCGGAGCCGCGGTGACGATCGCATTGATGACGATGCAGACCATGGTCACCGGCAGCAGCACCGGATAAAATTCAAACAGGGTGCGGATCAGGCGTCTGAGCACGCCTCTCGGCGCCCGCTGCCCCCTGGCCGTCGTCGAACGTGCGGCAGCAGTGTCTTTCTTCTTATTCGTCGCCATCTTCATCACCTGCCTTGTTCTGAGATGTATAAACCTCGCGGTAAATGTCGCTGCTTTCGAGCAGCTCCTCGTGCGTACCGATCGCAACGATGCGGCCGCCGTCCATAACGACGATACGGTCGGCATCCTGCACGGAAGCCACGCGCTGCGCAATGATGATCTTGGTCGTCTGCGGAATAAATTCGCGGAAGCCCTGACGAATGAGCGCATCTGTGCGCGTGTCGACAGCGCTGGTGGAATCGTCTAAGATCAGCACCTTCGGTTTTTTCAGCAGCGCCCGGGCAATACACAGCCTCTGCTTCTGTCCGCCGGAGACATTGGCGCCTCCCTGCTCGATCCACGTATCGTACTTGTCAGGAAAGAGCTGGATGAATTCATCCGCCTGCGCCAGCCTGCAGGCCTGCTGCATTTCCTCATCGGTGGCCTCAGGATTGCCCCAGCGCAGGTTATCCTTGATCGTGCCGCTGAAAAGCACGTTTTTCTGCAATACCATGGCTACGTTATTTCTCAGCGCTTCCAGATCGTACTTGCGCACATCGACGCCGCCGACCTTGACCGTGCCTTCCGTCGTATCGTAAAGGCGCGGAATCAGCTGCACCAGCGTGGTCTTGGATGAACCCGTACCGCCGAGGATGCCGATCACCTCGCCCGACTTGATGTGCAGATTGACGCCTTCCAGCGCCATGCGCTCGGCCTTTGCGGAATACTTAAAGCTGACGTTCTCAAAATCGATCGAGCCGTCTTTGATCTCGCTGACAGCGTCCTCCGGGCTGGTGAGATTGCTCTCCTCGCTGAGGACCTCCACGATACGTTCCGCTGATTCGAGCGACATGGTGATCATCACGAAGACCATCGACAGCATCATCAGGCTCATCAGTATCTGGAAGCTGTATGTCAGGATCGAGGACATCTGTCCCACGGCTACTTCCGTGCCCTGGCTGGTGATGACGGCGTAAGAGCCGAACGAAAGCACGAAGGCCATGCCGGCATAGACACAGAACTGCATCAGCGGACTGTTGATCGCCATGATGCGCTCCGCCTTGGTAAAGTCGCGGCACACATCCTCGGCCGCGGCGGCAAACTTGTTTTTCTCGTATTCTTCGCGCACATAGCTCTTGACTACGCGCATCGCCTGCACATTTTCCTGCACAGAATCGTTGAGCGCATCGTACTTGCGGAAAACGCGGCGGAAGATCGGCGTCGCCTTGCGGATGACGAGGTAAAGGCCGATCCCCAAAAGCGGAATAGTCACCAGAAAAATCATCGCCAGCCGTCCGCCCATCACGAAGCCCATCACAAAGGAAAAGATAAGCATCAGCGGACAGCGAATCGCCACTCTGATGATCATCATGAAGGACATCTGCACGTTGATCACGTCGGTCGTCATTCTGGTAACCAGGCTGGAAACCGAGAATTTGTCGATGTTCTCGAAGGAATAGTCCTGTATGCGATAAAACATGTCCTGTCTCAGGTTGCGCGCAAAGCCCGTCGATGCCGTCGCACATGTGTTTCCGGCCGCTACGCCGAAAACAAGCGAAAGCACAGCCATCGCTATCAGCTGGATCCCATAATGCACTATCGTATCCATGCCGCAGCCGGCCTGCATCTCGTTGACGAGATTGGCGATCACAAACGGAATGATACATTCCAGAATAACCTCTACCACGACCAGAAGCGGCGTCAGAATGGCAGGTTTTTTGAACTCGCGTATGCTGCGAGCAAGGGTCTTGACCATATTGCTTCACTCCCTTGAAAATGTATATAGATATAGATGATCAAAGAAAAAAAATTACAACCTTTTTGCAAAGATCGTTTTCTACCACAAAAATTCTAACGCAAATGAAAAATAATGTCAATACGATGGGAACGTGAAGTTTTGTTCACATTCGGCCCGGCCCTGCCGCGCGCCCGGCTTTTTCGCGCGCCCTACCTTTTCGCGCGCCCTACCTTTTCGCGCTCCCACCCCCTGCTAGATTGTCTTATTTGAATAGTTTAGCAGGTGTTGCCCCTGCTAGATTATCTTAATTGACTGGTTTAGCAGGAGTTACTCCTGCTAAACCCATCTATAGGGCGACATTTAGCAGGGGTGTTTATATGCGCGTAGAGCGGAGTTTGGCTTCAAATCACCGTTTCACGCCTCCGCGCGCGTCTCTGATAGCAGATTCGCCCTTGATCACCCCTGCTAAATCAAATAAAAAAGCTCGTCTGGCAGGGGGCGCCCCTGCTAACGATATCCAAACATGCACTTTAGCAGGGGGCGCCCCTGCTAAAGACGCCAAAAGAAACGCTTTAGCAGGAGCGTTCAGTTATGGTGCGCGATAAGGGACAGACCGCCTGCTTCGCTCCGCTCGCAGGCTGCCTCCTCGCAGCGCTTCGCTCTGCTTCGGACCGCTCGCTGTGAAAGGCTCCACCGGAGCCTTTCGCTTACGCTCGCGCCCTCCGGGTTCAAGTCCCTTCGATTCTATGCGCACAAAACTGAAGAGCACCGTCGGGTGCTCTTCAGTTATGTCTGAGGACTACAGAAAAGATGTTTTGGCAATTTTAGCAGATGGATTTGAACTCTTACAAAATATCTACATCTCTAAAGTAAACTATGTATTACTCTCTACCAAGCTTTTTAGCCATTTTCTGCATATAATTGATATAGATTGTTATTCGTTCAATCAAATAACTTGCTTCTTCTTTAGATATGGTACTTGATGAAGTTGAGCCATGTCTTAAATCTGGATAATACCTATGAATTATGTTAAATATTGCATCCCCTTCTTTTACAATCCAATCAGCGCCCCATATCTTTGCGTCCCGAAGAGTCTTCGAAGCGTTCTTAATGTCATTGTTATTTCCATACGCTTTTACTACGGCTTCCATAGCACTGACACAGTTTCTTACAGCATCTTTTCGCGACCTCTCATGTTCATAGTCACTTTCTACAATTTTTAACGCTCTATCAATTTCTTCAAACGCTTGTTTTGATACAGATTTCACATCTAATTTTGTTAAAGTTAACTTTTCTCTTACATCTGCATTTGATTCATCCTTAACAAACCAAACTACCTGCTTAGAAAATAGGTCTAATTCGCAAGCATATCCTATATTATGTTCCTCTAAATAATCGTTCATTTCATTAGCTCGGTCATCATTACCATCTATAAGTACCGCAATGCAGTCCATAAGTATATCAAAATGCCCTTTTTTTACTTTATTTCTTATTTCTGAAACGAAGTAAGGAATATCACTTATAAGAAAGCTCCATCCCCAATTTTGGGTTGGTTCATAAGGTATAATCGTTGAAAACTGGTTTAAATATTTTTTTAGCATGTTACAGTCATTATTTGCATACCTTACAATTAAGCCCTGTAATTCCGACCAAACATCATCAGGTACTGAATGCATGTAAAATTTTTCTTCACTATAATTTTTGTATTGTGGTATGTCTTGTTTAAATGCCATTTTAATCTCTCACCATAACCTTTTATGCTATTTATCCGTTTTAACGAATATTAAAATTAAATAATTTATTTAATAAAATATACCAAATGTCAATGCTTTCTCATCGCATAAAGTACATATTTCAATTTATGTCGAAGACAAGATTGTTTTCTTTCACTATTCTTTTCCAACATCATTATACCAAACACGCCCTATTTTCACAATACAAACAGCTTCCGTTACTGTTGTATTTATCATCCCAGCCTTTCTTTTACTTCCATGCCCCCGATGAATACCACCTTTATTTCTTCTTTGGATTCTACTACCACACACTCGAGTATTTGCCTTACAAGCCTGTCATCGTATTCCATTGGATGATTTTGCATACCGTCGAGGATCGTATAAATCTGGCTCAGCCGGGACTTCGCATTCTCGCGTTTTTGTTCAGCATGCGCGTATTGTT
>CALWNX010000061.1 GCA_944382925.1 uncultured Clostridia bacterium
AGCAAGCTTATTCTGCAGGTGCACGATGAGCTCATTCTCAGCGTGCCGCTTGAGGATAGGGAGGCGGTGAAGGAAGTGCTCAGAGAAAGCATGGAGGAGGCAATCAGCCTTTCCGTCAGACTGGTGGCGGATGTCAACGAAGGCTACAGCTGGTACGATCTGAAATAAACGCCGGCGGCGAAAGGTTTTATATGAAAGTTATCGGATTGACAGGCGGCATCGGCACGGGCAAATCCACGGTGTCGGAATATTTACAACAAAAAGGCTGCTTCATTATCGACGCCGATCGGATTTCGCGGCAGATGACGGAAAGCGGCTCGCCGGCTCTTGAAGAACTGCGCGATGCCTTTGGCGACGAGTATTTCAAAGAGGACGGTTCGCTCGAACGCGCCAGGCTGGCGGCGCTGGTTTTTGCGCATGAGGACAAACGCAGAAAGCTTGAGGATATCATCACCAGGCGCGTCGTGGAAACGATCAGAGAGACGGTTTTGACCTGCAAAACCAAGATGCCGGAAAAGCTCGTCATCATCGACGCTCCGCTGCTTTTCGAATGCGGCCTCGACGCCTGCGCTGATGAAAACTGGCTGGTGTGCGCGCCTTTGGAAGCGCGCCTTAAAAGAGTAGAAAAACGTGATCATCTCCCGCGCGAGCAGATACTGGCCCGCATTAAAAGCCAGATTCCGGAGGATGAAGCGCGCAGAAGATGCAGCCTTGTTTTAGATAATTCGGCCGGCAGAAGCGAGCTGCTGGCGCAGATAGATCGTGAGCTGGAAAGGATAAGGAATGAAATTCGATAAGGAAAGCGTGAAGGAATCGCGCCCGGGTAATTTTTTCAAAAAATTCTGGATACCGATCCTGGCGGTAATCGTGGTGGTTGCGGTCGTGCTTTCTTCTGTGGACATTTATCAGGAGGAGGTCCTGCATATCGATCCGAGCGTTGAATATGTAAACGGGGATAAGCTTTATTTTGCTTCCAGCGCCATCGACACCCTCAATCCCATCATCTCGGATTCTGAGGATACCTATTACATCGCCAAACTCATCTATAACAGTCTCTTTGATTACACAGACGATTTTAATGTCGAAGAAGAGCTGGTCGAAAGCTACGAGGTCAATACCGACAGAGCGCGGATCGATATAACGCTAAAAAGCGGCGTCAAATGGCATGACGGCAGCGAGCTGACGGCGGCAGATGTCAGGTTCACTGTCAATGCGATCAAGGCTTACGGCAGCAAGGGCCTTTATTATGAAAAAGCCAACAAGATTTATTCTGTCAACGTCACCGGCGAGCATACGCTTAACATATATTTTCGCAACAACACCGACGCAGCTTTAGATAACCTTGTCTTTCCGATCCTGCCCAAAGAGGGATACAGCTCCACCGGCAGTCTCATCAGAGACCGGGAAAATTTTGTGCCGGTGGGCAGCGGGCAGTACATGTTCAGCTCCTACGACTATCTCGAGAAGCTTGAGCTTGTGCCGAACGAAAGCTATTTCGCCAACAGGGCGACGCTTCCTGTCAGCATCGTCATCCTGCCGGAAAAGGAGCTGGCCGCCAGCATGATGGAGATACACGCGGTGACCTGTTATACGGATGACAGCACAGAACGCCATTCTCTTGCTTCCGACAAGGGATTTAAGCTCTACGACATGATCTCCAACGATGCAGAATTTCTGGTCTTCAACACGAAAAAAGGACCTTTTAAAGCGAAAGAGGCCAGGCAGGCTGTGGCGCATTCCATCGACAGGGAGAATGTGCTCAGCCGCGGCTACATGGGCGACGCGGTCCCGACGGACACCATATATTACCCTAATTTCTGCGGCGTCAGCGATACGGGCAGCGGCTACGCCTATGATCCTGAGCAGGCCGCATCTCTGCTGGCAAAGGCCGGCTTTGCCGACCATGACCTGGACGGCCGCCTCGAAGACGCAGAGGATGAAAACGTTGCCATCACTCTGCTCGTCAACAGCAACGATTCGCTGCGCGCAGCTGCCTGCAAGCTGATCGCCAAGAACCTGACAGAGATCGGCTTTACCGTTGAAGTCAAGTCCCTGGCCTGGGACGAATACACCGAAGCAATCGAAGAGCAGGAGTTCGATATCCTCATGGCCGGCTACGATATGGAAGCTTCCTTTGATCTTGCCGAGCTCTATAACGGCAAGGCACTGTGGGAATATCGCAGCAACAAGCTGCTGGCGCAGGCCGCCGAGCTGGAAAAGCTGCATACAGCCGCAGAATACAGCGCAATTTACAAAGAGCTCAAGGAAATGCTGCTTGATGAGCTGCCATATTATGCGCTTTGCTATAGAAAAATGGGGCTTGTGGGCGTGGAAAACTTCACGGCCGACAGATTGCCGACTTTCGACGATGTGTTCCGCAATGCCGATACCTGGAGCTGGAAAATAGTAAAGGAAGAGTAAAAACTTTAAGTTTATCGTCGCTTCCTGCGAGAAAATGTTTGAATTTTTTTCCGAAGCATGATAATATTATTACGTTGTATGTGCCGGCGTGATGGAATTGGCAGACGTGCGGGACTCAAAATCCCGTGGTGGCGACACCGTATGGGTTCGACCCCCATCGCCGGCACCATTACCAACAGATGTGTTAAAAATTTTTTTAACTCGAGAGGAGAGAAGTAGAGAATGAATTACGGTAGCCTTATTATTCTGGTTGTTTTCATCGCAGTTATGTATTTTCTGATGATCAGACCGCAGAAGAAGAGAGATAAGCAGATTCAGGAGATGAGAAGCAGCCTGCAGGTAGGCGACGAAATCATCACTATCGGCGGTATCTGTGGTAAAATCGTCAAGACCAAGGACGAAACGATCGTGATCCAGGTCGGCGCCGACAAGGTAAAATTCGAAATGATGAGATGGTCTGTATCTCAGGTGGTTAATCCGAGCAACAAGCGCAAGGCCGCCAGTGTTGCCGATGACGAGGACGAGGCGCCAAAGAAGAAGTCGATGCCTAGAAAGCTGAGAAAGGCCGCCGAGGCAGAAGAGACTGCTGAATCAGAAAAGCTTGAGCAGACGGCCGCCGCCGCCGAGGAAGCCGAGGAAAAGGCTGAAAAGGCAGAGGAAATGGTTGAACAGGCCGCTGAAGAGAGAAAAGAAGAGCTGAAAGAAGAAGTGGCAGAAAAATAAATCCGTTTAAGAAGCCCGCATTGCTTATACATGCGGGCTTCAGACTGTAGACAAATCCCCAGACAACTTCATTTGTGAATTTATCTGGGGGTGCTGGCTTTCCCCTTCGTTTGATGGTGAATGTTGCAGTTTTTTTGAAGAAACAAAAAAACTACAACAATTGAGCGTCAGCCGGGCCGCTTTTGCGAGCGCCGTGGGCGCGATGTTGTAATATTGTGCAAATTCCTGTCGTAATTACAACCAAAAGGTTGTAACCATGGCAGCTTTCTCCCAAAAATACAACATCGGCTGTTTTGACCGCCCGTGTAAGCGCGGTTCAGCGCGAAAATGTTGTAATAAAAAGCAAGCTCGCTCTTTAAATACAACATGAGGGTGAAATGGCATCAGTCGCCGGCGTTGTCTTTTTTGGCTTTGGCGCCGCAAAAAGCCAACATTTTTCCTGTTTTCATACATTTTATGGCCATATGGGAGCGGATGTTGGCTTTTTAAAAGCAATATATGATTTCAGACAACAGATTTCTCAAAAACCGTTGTCCATTTCTGTATCCGGCAGGCAAAAAGCCAACATCGAGCTGATTTGGGCTCTCCG
>CALWNX010000062.1 GCA_944382925.1 uncultured Clostridia bacterium
CCCTGATCGTGATAAATCATGCCCTTTATTTCCAGAACGGCCAAAATACCGCTCAGCCGCGCCGGCGAAAAGTCCAGCACCGCGCAGAGAGAATCGACGCTGGCACCGCTCTGGCGCGCCACCTCAAGATAGACTCTCTTCTCTTCTGCGCCGAGCGCGGCGGCCGTTGCCGCGGCCGCCTCCGCGGCCGTCTTTCTGCCCGGTGCCGCGGCCGTTTCCACGGCCGCGTCTTTGCAAACAGCAAGGCCCGCTTCGCATAGCAGCTCACTTACGGAGACGATGATGCGCGCCCCGTCCCTGATCAGCCTGTTGCTGCCGATGCTAAAGGTGCTGGTAATATTGCCCGGCAGCGCGAAAACCTCGCTGCCGATCTCCGCCGCCCGCAGCGCCGTGATGCAGGCGCCGCTGTTTTCTCCGGCCTCGACGACGGCGACCGCCTGAGCCAGAGCGGCGATGATCCTGTTGCGCTGCGGAAAATGCCACGGCCGCACAGGCGTGCCGGGCGGATATTCCGAGAGGACCAGACCGCGCGCGCAGATTTCGGCGTAAAGCTCGCCGTTGCCGGGCGGGTAGCATATGTCCGGGCCTGAACCAAGCACGGCGATCGTCTTGCCGCCAGCCTGCAGAGCTCCCCAGTGCGCCATGCTGTCGATGCCGTATGCCATGCCGCTGACCGTCACGGCGCCGGCTCTTGCCAGCGCGCCGGCGATCTCCCGCGCCGTGCGCCGTCCGTACTCGCTGCACTTGCGCGAGCCGACGACGGCCATGGCCGGCAGAGTCAGCAGGGAAATATCGCCGCGGCAGTAAAGCCTGTGCACCGGCTGCGGCAGCTCCGCCAGCCGGGCCGGGAAGCCTGCCTCGTCTTCCTTTAATACAATTATTTCTTCCTTCTTCATCTTCACTCCTTTCGCCTCCCGTCGTTAGTCCAAACGCTTTTCGCCGCTTTTCCGGCGTTAATCCTTCAGGAGAATGCGCGTATACTGAAAGGCCGAGGCCAGATGCTCCTCGCGCAGTTTTTCGCTTTCGTCCATATCGGCCAGCGTCCTGGCCAGACGCAGCAGCTTGTAATATCTGCGCGGACTCAGCCCCAGGCTGCGATAAAAGCCGGCCAGCAGCTGGCGTCCGCCCCTGTCCGCCCGGCAAAAGCGCGCGATCTCCTCTTCTGTCATGCTCGCATTCTGCCGCACGCCGGAAAACCGCTCTGCCTGCACAGCGCGGGCCCTGCTCACCTTCTGCCTCAGCTCGGCGCTGGACTGCGTCTTTTCGCCGCCGAGCTCGTCGTATGCAATGCGCAGGATCTCAAGTCCCATGTCGATTCTGTCGGCCAGCGGTCCCGACAGACGGCTGCGGTACTTTTCGAGCTCTGCGGCCGTGCAGGTGCAGCGATGGCGCTCATCTCCCAGAAAGCCGCAGCGGCAGGGATTGGCGGCGGCGATGAAGAGAAAGTCCGCCGGAAAAACGCTGCTCCTGCCGCCGCGGGTGATGGTGATGCTCTTTTCCTCCAGCGGCAGGCGCAGCGCCTCCAGCACGCTCCTGTCCATCTCCAAAAGCTCGTCGGCAAAGAGCACGCCCTTGTGCGCATAGGAGACTTCACCCGGCAGCGGCTGGCTGCCGCCGCCCAGAAGCTGCGCTCTGGTCGCAGTTTTGTCGATCTGACGGAAAGGTCTTTCGCTGATGAACGGTTTTTCTTCGCTGAGCAAGCCGGCAGCCGAATAAATGGCCGAAACCTCCAGCTGCTCGGCTGCGCTCAGCGGCGGCAAAAGCCCCGGCGCCCGGCGCGCCAGCATGGTCTTGCCGGCGCCGGGCGGCCCCAGAAGAAGCAGGCTGTGGCCGCCGGCCATCGCCGCGGCGATGGCCTCTTTTGCCGCCCGCTGTCCGCGCACATCCGCAAAATCCGGCGGCGCGGAGTTTGTGCTGCCGCCTGCCGCGTCGCCGCCGTCAGCTCCGCACAGCTTATACGGCTCTATCTCCTCTCCGCGCAGGTGAGCCTCCACCTGACGCAGGTCGCGCACCGGTATGAGCCTGATTCCGGCGCTATCGGCGAGCAGACTGAGCTCGGCGCAGTTATCTTCCGGCAGAAGAATTTCGTCAAAGCCCTCCTCCGCCGCCGCCAGTACCATCGCCAGCACGCCCCTGACTCCAAGCACTCGTCCGTCCAGGGCCAGCTCGCCGATGAAGGCCCGCCTTGCCTCCGGCCGGCCGCTCTGGTCAGAGCGGCCGGCCAGGATGATCCCGGCGGCGATGCCCAGGTCGTAATGGCTGCCCCGCTTGTGTATATAGGCAGGGGAAAGATTGACCGTGATGCGTCCTTTTGGGTAATCAAAGCCGCTGTTGATCAGCGCCCGGCGCACTCGTTCGGCCGCCTCCTTGACGGCCGCATCTCCAAGACCGATGACCGTAAAATACGGCAGTCCGCGGGAAATATCCGTTTCAATGGTCACACGCCTACCCCTGACTCCTTCGAGGGCGATCGTCTCTGTGACAGCCAGCATCGCAAGCGCCTCCTTCCCTAGAATTCCAGACCGGCGATATGCTCAAGGCTGATTTCGACGACCTGAAAATCGATCTTTTCGTATTCCTTTTTAGAATACGAAAGAAAATAGCGGGCGGCGTTTCTGATATGGCGCTGTTTTCGTTCGTCGACGGCCTCCGACGGCCGGCCGTGACCGCGGCCGGTTCTGGTCTTGACCTCGACAAAAGCCAGCACCCGCTCGCGGACGGCGATTATATCGACTTCGCCGTAGGGGCAGGTATAGTTTCTGGTAATGATGTAATAGCCCTTGTTCTTCAGCGCCTCGGCGGCCAGCTCCTCGCCCAGCTGGCCGATTCTTTTCTTGTCTGCCATGTTCTTCCTCCATTAGCAAGTTCAGCGCGGCATGGCAGTCCCACTTCCTGAAAATATCTTACATTATTTTACATTAAATGTCAATCCTTACCTGGCCGGAGGGCAAAAAAATAGCAGCGGGCGGCTTCGTTCCCTCTAAATCATAAAAAACTGCCCCTTAAGGGAAGAGAGGGCAAAATTTTCTTCTTTAATTCGAGATGCAGCGAGCATAAGGGAAAATTTTTACATTTTATTCCATGCGAGCGGCATGTAACGCTGCTTCCTGCCTCTTAAACGACCATCAAAAGCTGCGTTTTATTCTTGCTGCTCTTTCCTGCGCGAGTTAGAGAGAAAAATCTTGTCCTCTCTTCCCTTGCTGAACTGTTTTGGGCCGAAAAGAGGGAAACGCGCGGTTCGCGGAGGGGGTCTCGCAGCCCGCGCGATAGGACGAACAGCCAAAAACAAAAAAAGGAGGGGACTGCCCCCTCTCGCCGCGCCTCAAAAGCCCGCATAAGTGAACTTCGGCGCGTCGGTGCCGATGGCGAAGATCATATAAAGATACAGCGCCATCATCATCGCAAAGAACAGTCCCGTGTAGAGAAAGAATTTCTTATCCAGCGTTTTCCTGATCCGCAGTAAAAAACTCGAAAACTTCTTCATTTATCTCGGTCCACCCCCTTCCGGCCGGATGCGTGTTGTCCTCCATCCAGCCTCTGGTATAGCACTGGTCATAAAAGCTGTGCAGCGGCACGCCGAACTCGGCGGCGACTTCCTGCACCTTGCCTTCTACCACATCGCGGTTTTCGCGCGGAAAGCCGGTAAAATCATACCAGTAGCCGTTGAGCGGCAAAAGCACCAGCTCCGCCTCGATGCCCTGATCGGCACAGATGGCTAAAAAGAGCCGCAGGTCGTCGTATTCCGGCGAGGAGGCAAAGCTGCGCTTGGTCTCGCTGTTCTTGCGCGACTTGAGGATCGGCTTGTACTTTGATTCGTACAGCTTGTCCCGCATGGCCAGATCGTTGCTGCACTGGGCGGCAAATTCCCTGTCGGCCTGCTCCTTAAGCGCCTGCCAATTCGGCGTGCTGATCTGCCCCGCTTCGTACTCATCATAATTCTCATGCCCGCTCAGCTTCCACATCAGGCCGGCGCTGATGCGTTCCTTTTCCTGGGCCAGAAAGCTGTGTATATAGAAGTTGACCTTGTCCTCAAGACCAAGAGGCTTGACGCTGCCGGCAGCCGTGAGCGACTCTTTGCCCATCAGCACGCGCGTGGCGCGCTCGGTGTTCTCCTGCATCGAAGGGCTGACGGCCAGAAGCTCATCCGTCCTGGCGATCAGCTTTTCCTTCAGCTCATCGGAAAGGCTCTCATTTTCCAGCATCGCCCTGTACATGCTCTCCGAAAAGCGGGCGGAAAAATTGTTGGCGTCGATCCCGCCCTTACCGAACCAGGTCGGCGAAACCAGCAGGATCGCTTTTTTTGATTTCAGCTCCGGAGCCAGCGCTCCCATGGTGATTGCGTGCGGCAGGCACTGATTGCCGGCTGCGCCTATGCACATGACGTCAAGGCCGGCCTGGCCAAAGACGGCGGTCGGATGATAAGGCGTATCCTGGCCGTGCTGAAACTCTGAGGAGCCCAGCAGCAGATACGTATCGTCATGCAGGTTGGCAGCCACCGCACTGTAAGAAAGGTCCTTCTTGCTGCTGATCCAGGTGCCAAATTCGCGGTTGTTGGCCTCTATCCGTTTGCCGGCAAACAGATGGATCCCCACAGCCGTAACCGCGAACAGCACCAGCGCCATCATGAAGGCTGCGATTTTTTTCATATGTGATTACCCCTTTTAACTGATTGTTCTCGCCCCGCCCGGAAAGGCTGCTACAGCCTTTTCATGACCTGAGCGATGATCTTGTTCGGCGTGTCCATCTCCTCGCGCGTAAGCTCCGAAGGCGCCATCAAGAGGCCGATGCGCTCCTCGATGCCGATCAGAAGCTCCGTGTAGTCGAGCGAGTCGATCAGATCCTCCTCCAGCAGGTTTATATCAGGCTCATGCCTGACAACGTCGTCGCCGCAGATTTCCTCCAGCAGCTCGTAGATTACTTCCCTTACGTTCTTCTCATTTCTCTCTTCCATTTTTTCCTCCTTTTTGCTTATCATATTATCTCCAGCAGGCGGCCGGAGAAGATAAAGAAGCCGAACATCACCAGGTTGAAGGTCACAAGCCAGCTCGCGACCAGATACCACCTGTCTTTTTTATGCTTCTTGTAAAATTTCGATTTTTTCTGATATATTTCCGTCAGCGCCAGCAGCAGACCGTGGTAGAGGCCGTACAGCACGTAGCTGGCCGTCAGCCCGTGCCAGAGGCCCATCAGCAGCATGTTGATCATAAAGCCCAGCGAAGCGCCGGTGAGCTTGCTCTTAAACCAGCGGCCCCTGATCGAAGCCATCATGAAGCGGCTGAAGACGAAGTCGCGGAACCAGTGCGACAGCGTGATATGCCAGCGATCCCAGAAGTCGCGGATGTCCACGCTGAGAAACGGCTCGCGGAAGTTTTCCGGCGTCACAACGCCCAGTATGTAGCCGGTGCCGATCGCCATCAGGCTGTAGCCGGCAAAGTCAAAGAACAGATAGAGGCCGTACGAATACAGGTAGACGACGTTTGAAAGCAGGCCTCCTTCCATACCCAGATAGGTGATGGCCTGAAAGACCGCCTGCGCCAGCACGAATTTGTAGACCAGCCCCTGGCAGATCTTGAAAAGTCCCGCGCCCACCAGCTCCAGATATTCCTCGCGCGGCCTTGCGTTATCCAGATCGGAGGCAAACCTCCTGCTCCTGTCGATCGGCCCCGAAAGCACCGTCGGAAAGAAGATCAGAAAGTAGATCAGATCAAAGCAGTCGCACTCTCTGATGAGGCCGTCCTCGATCTCGAAGATCACCTGCAGGGCCTTGAAGGTCAGGGAGGAGATGACCATAAAGCGGAGGATCCTGAGCGCAAACAGCCCTGCTATCTTGTAGATCACAAGCGGCGCCAGCGAGAGGAGAATAAAAACTCTGAAGATCCCCTTGCGCGCCCCCTTTTCGCTGCGCAGGCGCAGGAATATGTTGATCAGCACCAGCTGGTAGGCCAGATAGCACATCATATAAAACAGCTCCGCCGGTTCGTCCTTCAGCGCCAGCAGGATAAAGGCTACCGAGAGCACCAGGCCGTAATATTTGAGCGGCTTTTGCAGGCAGCCGAGGATCAGCGCCGGGATCAGCAAGACTCCGGCGCAGACGAAAAAGTAAAGTTCACCAAACAGCGTCATGCCAGCATGCCCTCCAGCTTCTTCCTGTCGAGCTTGCCGTTGACCGTCATCGGCATCTCATCGATAAAGATTATATTCTTCGGAATCATATACTTTGGCAGCTTCTCCTTGAGCAGCTCGCGCAGAAAGCGGCCGTCCCTGAAAGTGCCGTCCATCTCCGGCGCCTTGACGAAGGAAACCAGGTTTCTGATGCGCTCGCCGTCGTAGCGCGGCACCACGCAGGCCTGCTGCACATGCGGTATTTCCAGCAGGTTCGATTCAATATCGCCAAGCTCGATCCTGTAGCCGTGCAGCTTGACCTGCAGGTCGATGCGGCCCGTGCAATAATAATAACCGTCCCGACAATAGCCGCTGTCGCCCGTCCTGTAGGCTCTGGTCTTTTGGCCATCCTTAAGCTCGGTCTCAAAGAAGGCGGCGGCGGTTTTCTGCCGGTCCTTAAAATACCCCTTGGCTACCGTATCGCCGGCGATGATCATTTCCTCGCCGTCAAAGAAGATCTCGCTTCCCTCTCTGACGCGGCCGACCGGCAGCGCTTCATCTGTTCTGAGCATCTCCTCCGTGATCGTCACTGCCGTAACTGCCACCGTCGATTCCGTCGGTCCGTAGGTGTTGACGACTCTGGCCTGCGGAAATCTCTCCATCAGAGCGGCGGCCGTCTCCTTGCTCAGGCGTTCGCCGCAGAAGAGAAAGAGCTTCAGAGCGGCAAAATTATCGCCGCAGAAAGCCGGATCGGCCAGGCACATGTCGGCAAACGACGGCGTCGACACCCAGATCCGTGCGCCGCCCTCTCTGAGGAAGGCGAACATGGCCGCCGTATCGCCCTGCAGCTCCTTGTCGAGGCTGATAAGCGTGCCGCCCGACGTCAGGCAGCTGTAAAGGTCGAAGACCGAAAGATCGAAGGAAAACGGCGCCTGATTGATAAACACGCCCGTGCTTTCACCGCCAGGCAGCGCCTCGGCGATCAGTCCCCGCGACCAGGTGAGGAAGTTCTGCAGGCTGCGGGCAGAAATCTCCACGCCCTTTGGCTTTCCCGTGCTGCCGGAGGTGAAGATGATGTAAAATGTATCCTCGTCCCGCTGCCAGAGGCTGCGGTCTTCGCAGCGTCCGCTTCCTTCCTGCATAAGCTGCTTTGGCGTTGTGATCTCATAGCCTGCCAGCGCCAGCGGCTCCGTGGCTATGATAAGTGGGTTGCCGATCCTGGCGGCGATGTCCCTGATCCTGCTTTCCGGCATGGAAACGTCTACCGGGCAGTACGCCCTGCCCGCTCTGACGCAGCCGAGAAAGGCGGCCGCCATCCAGGGGCTCTTGTGTCCGTAGACCATCACCGGTCTTTCATCGCGCGCCAGCCTATCTGACAGCGCTGAGGCGATCTGCTGCGAGCGTTCCCACAGCTGCCTGTAAGACATTTCCCCTGCTCTGCTCTTAAAAGCCGTCCGCTCAGGATAGGCCGCGGCGATCCTTTCGATTCTCTCGATTACTGAATAATCCGTACGCATTTGTATCCCCCCTGTTGTCCTCGCTAATCTCAAAACTATGCTTTAATTCCCCTTTTACACAAGTGTACTATAACGCGTAGTACACTGTCAACTGTTTTTTTGCTTTTTTTCACTTAGACTTTGCCGGGCAAAATGTATTTGCCGTTTGCTCATCAGTCTCAGTCTGTCGCTTAAAGCAAAAACCCTGACGGCCGTCCGGCGTCCGCCTCAAGCGGCGCCTTTTCGTCCTGTCAGGGTCATTATAGCGCAGATTTATCGCTTTGTATCGTTAAATTCTGTTTAATAAGATAACCTTAATGATTTTGAAAGAATTGGCGATCAGGCCCACAGCATGGAGCCGAGGAAGGAAACCAGTCTCTCGCTCTTCGGCGTATTGAAAATCTCCTCCGGCGTCCCCTGCTCAACGATAAAGCCGTTGTCCATGAAGATTACGCGGTCGGCCACCTCCTTGGCAAAGCCCATCTCGTGCGTGACAACGATCATCGTGGTATGGCTTTCGGCCAGCTTTTTCATCACGTTGAGCACCTCGCCGGTGATCTCCGGGTCGAGCGCCGAAGTCGGCTCGTCAAAGAGCATCAGGTCAGGATCCATCGCCAGCGCTCTGGCGATAGCCACCCGCTGCTTCTGCCCGCCGGAAAGATGCGCCGGCTAAACGTCCGCCTTTTCCAGCAGGCCGACCATCTTAAGCAGCTCCTCGGCTTTCCTGCCGGCGACCTCCTTGTCGATCTTCTTCACCTTGACCGGCGCGTAGGTGATGTTTTCCCGGCAGGTCATATGGGGAAAAAGATTGAAGTGCTGGAAAACCATGCCGGTGCTTCCGCTCAGCTTCATCTCGCCGGAGGTAATGCTCACCAGACCGTTGATGCAGCGCAGAAGCGTGCTCTTGCCGGAGCCGGAGGGGCCGATGATCGCGACGATCTCACCCTTGTGCATGGAAAAATCCACGTGGTCGACGGCAGTAAAGTCGCCGTATTTTTTGACGATGTCTTTCATCTCCAGTATCGTTTCTCTTTCCATCACCATTCCTCCTTTGCATCATATCTGGAAAAGTGCTTTTCCAGGCGGCCGGCGATCAGCGTCAGCACAAAGGTCATGAGCAGATAAATAATCGCCGCATAAAAGAACGGTTCCAGGCTGGTAAGCCTGTTAACGGCGCTGTTGGTGGCCTTCATCAGGTCCACGACGGCGATAGCCGAAACGAGAGCCGTATCCTTGACCAGCGTGATCGCCTCGTTGACGATCGGCGGCAGCGTAGCCTTCATGGTCTGCGGCAGGATGATGTCAAACAGCGTCTGTCTGCCTGACAGCCCCAGCGCGTGTGCTGCCTCATACTGGCCCTTGTCGATGCTGTTGATGCCGCCTCTGTATATCTCGGCGAAATACGAGGCGTAGTTGAGCACAAACGTGATGGCCGCCGTCGTAAAGGCGTCCATCCTGATATTGAAATAAAACGGGAAGAAGAAATAGAAAAACCACAGCTGCAGCATCAGCGGTGTCCCTCTGAATATCCATATGTATACCTTGCACAAAAAGCTCAAGGGCTTAAAGCGGCTGTTGCTCCCCAGGGCCAGCGGCAGCCCCAGAGGGAGCGACAGCACAAGCGTGATTGCGAACACCTGCACTGTCGTCACCGAACCCTCGAGCATGAATGGCAAGAATTCTCCGATTCTTTCCATTATTTATCTCCTGTTCCTATATAACGAGTATAACGAGCTGTTTTCTACTCTTCGCCTTCGATCGGTTCATAAATCATGATGTCTCTGCCGAACCACTTCTCGCTGATCTCCGCGGCGGTGCCGTTGTCGATCAGAGCTTTCAGCGCCTCGTTGAGCTTGTCGCGCAGCTCGGTGTTGTCAGACGCACAGCCGATCGTATAGTAATCGTTGCCCAGCGAATAGGTACATTCCTTCATCTCGCCGCCGAGATTGTTGTTGGTATATTCGCCCAGCACCTGGTCAACTGCGATCACGTCTACTCTGCCGGCCTTGAGGTCCATGATGGCGGTATCGTAGGCATCGTACTCGCTGATGTTGTCCTTATATGACTCGTAGGCTTCGTTCTCCTGCAGCATCTTAAGCGCCGATGAGCCGGCCTGAGTGCCGATCTTCATATCCGCCAGCTGTTCGGCAGAAGTCACATCGAGGTCTGAATCGGCCAGAACCATCAGCACGATCTTGTTGTTGAGATACTGATATGTAAGCGCCATCTGCTCGATTCTTTCCGGCAGTACCGACATGCCGTTCCACAGGCAGTCTACCGCGCCGGTCATGAGCGCAGTTTCCTTGGCTTCCCAGTCGATCGGACTTAATTCTACAGTCATGCCCAGCTCCTCGCCGACGGCTCTGGCCAAATCGATGTCAAAGCCTACCAGCTCGCCGTCCTCATCTCTGAAGCCCATCGGGGGAAAAGCGTCGTCAAGTCCCACTACCAGAGTGTCTTTCTCTGCGTTGGCATCGGCATCTGCATCGCCGTTCTTATTGTCGCCGCAGCCGGCCAGCATGCCCATCGTCAGCACCATCACCAGTGCCAGCATCAATACAAGTAACTTTTTCTTCATCTCTAACTCTCCTTCTCTTATGATTATCTGGCTTTATCGTTTTATCATAATAAAGTATTAAAACGATGTTATCTATACTTTACACTCTCATGCTGCGCTTGTCAAGCCTTTTATTGCGAGGGAGCTTGCAAGATAACTTATTCTTCTCCCAGGACGAACTTTTTCACCGCGTAGGCCACGCCGTCCTCCAGATTGCTGCGGCTGATGAAATCGGCGATCTCCTTGACCTCTTCTTCGGCGTTGCCCACCGCCACGCCCAGACCGGCCGCCTTCAGCATGGCGATGTCGTTGGGACTGTCTCCGCAGGCCATCACGTTTTCTTCGCCGATCGCCAGCCTCCCGCACAGCCAGGCGATAGCCGCCGCCTTGCTGGTAGTCGCACCGCCGATCTCCAGGTTATGTTTGACCGAAGAGGTGACGGTGATGCCCGGCCGCTGGCCGAGCAGACGCCAGAAATCCGCCTTGTCGCCCAGATCGCGAAAATGAATATTGATATTTTCGATGCTGCCGCTGTGCCGGCGCAGAAAGTCGTATATTCCCGTCACCGGCGTGCGCGTGGCCAGCACGTAGGCGGCGTTCATAAAATCGGAGCCGCTTTGGGCCAGGTCGTGATAGACTTCTTCATCTATATATGCGCGACCTTCGGTGAAGACCTCGATCGGATGCACCCTGTTTGCTTCCAGTATGTCGGCCACGGCGAGAATATCGCCGGCGCCGATGCAGTTGGAATAGATGACCTCCTGCTCCGGCAGATAGGTGATATGCGCGCCGTTGGAATTGATCACGTATTCGAGACCGCGGATGCGAAAGACGTCCTCCGGCAGCGAGCAGAACACCCGTCCCGTAGCGATGACCACGTGGACGCCCTTTCTGATCGCTTTTTCAAGCACGGCGACGGTCGCAGGCGAAATTCCCGCCTCTCCCAGCGTGGTGCCGTCCAGATCCAGCGCGATCAGCTTGATCTTTGGCACGCGCCCGTATTTTTCGTTTATTTTCTGCGCTCCTGCCATCACCTGACCTCCAGACACTGCAAAAATTCACTGTTGTATGTGCGCACCTGCTTCATGGTCGCGCTTTCGTCGTGACCGGGATAGATGCGGTAATCGTTGGGCCACCTGTCGATCACCTCGCGGCACGAGTTTATCATCTCTGCTGCCGAACCGTCCTTAAGGTCAGTGCGCCCCAAGTCGGTGTCGAAGATCGTGTCGCCGGTAAAGACGAGGCGGCTATCCTCGGCCAGCAGGCAGAGCGAGCCGTGCGTGTGGCCAGGCGTCAGCAGAACCGTGATCTTTTCGCCGTCAAGCTCAAGCACCTCGCCATCCGCCAGATAGCGGTCTATCTTTCCTTTGTACATCAGCGAGTCGGCAAAGCTCATCATCAGCGGGCAGCCGAAGTGATCGCCCACGCGCCGCGCCGCGCCCGTATGATCGTGGTGATGGTGCGTGAGGATAATTCCTGCGGGCTCAAGGCTGTTTTCTTCTATATATCTGATGATCCGGGCCGGCTCGTAGCCGGGATCGATCACAAAGCAGGAGGGCTTTGCATCATTGTTTACAATATAACAATTGCTCTGCAGCTCGCCGCCCACGAATCTTTTGATTTTCAACATTTCTGTCCCCTTTCAAAGCTTAACACAAAGCATGCAAAAAGGTATTGCAAAGATTTTTTAATGTGCTAGAATATGTGCTAGAATAATCATACAGCATTTTCACAAAAATGTCTTTTATTTTTGCAAGATTTTATTTGAGAGGTAAGAAAAAATGAATGTGGCCATCGTCGGCGCCGGAAAATTGGGACTAAAGGTCATCTCCGCTCTTTTGGGCGGGGATCATTCGATCACCGTTATAGATAAAGATGAAGAGATCCTCAGCAAGATCTCCCAACAGATGGACGTCTTGACCGTCAACGGCAACGGCAAGAGCATCTCTTTGCTCAAGGAGCTGGGGATCGGCAGCTTCGATTTTCTGCTCGCCTCTACCGACAGAGACGAAAAGAACATCGTCATCGCCTCCTTCGCCAAGAAGCTGGGCTGCACCAAGGTCATCGCCAGAGTGCGCGACCCTGAGCACATGAACCAGATGGAGTTTATCAAGGATACGATGAACATCGACTATCTGGTCAATCCGGATCTGGCCATCACGATGGAAATATACAAGTACCTCGTGGAAAAATACACGCTCAACGACGGCATCTTTACCAGCGGCAAGACCGCCCTGGTACAGTTCCATGTCAAGAAGATGAAGCAGCTGATCGGCCTGTCGATGGTCAACGTCAAGAAGGTCCTGCCGACCATGCTGATCGTGGCCATCTCGCGCAACGGCAAGATCATCATTCCGCACGGCAGCACCGTCATCGAGGCCGGCGATACGATCTATCTGATCGGCGAAAAATCAGAAATCACCGCCCTGCACCGCAAGGTGCACGAAAAGGGCAAATATACCAAGCTGCAGAAGGTCATGATCATCGGCGGCGGCAAGACCGGCTACTACCTGGCCCGCAAGCTTTCGGAGTTCGGCATCGCCGTCAAGGTCATCGAAAAGGAAAAGGAGCGCTGCTACTACCTCTCGACGCATCTTGACGATGTGATGATCCTGCACGGCGACGCGACCGACACCAGCCTGCTGGAAGAAGAGAACATCGACGAGATGGACGCCTTCGTCACCGCCACCGGCTTCGACGAGGAAAACCTGCTCCTGGCGCTGATGGCCAAGCGGCACGGCATCGAGGACGTTATTTCCAAGGTCAGCCGCACCAGCTACAAGGACCTCATCGAGAGCATGGGCATCGACATGGCCTTAAATCCGCTGGACATTATCGCCAGCACCATCCTCAGATACGTGCAGGGCTCCAAGAAGATCATCTCCTCCCTGCTGATTCAGGGGCAGGCCGAGATCATGGAGATCGTTGCTGCCGACAACATGCACCTGACCAATATCCCGCTGAGCGAGCTTGAGCTCCCGGACGGCGTGATCATCGCCGCCATCCACCGCGGCAAGCAGGTCATCATCCCGCACGGCGAAACCGTGATCCACTCAGATGACAAGGTAACCATCTTCTGCCTGCTGTCGGATATCGCCGAGCTCGAAGGCCTGCTCAAGCCAAAGCGCGGTCTGCATTTATAAATTATCGCTTTATCGAGGAAAGAAATGTCTGTAAAGTCTGTTAAGCTGAAGACGACCCTGAGGATCGAGGGCAGCTTGCTGCTGGTGATGGCAGTTTCCATGCTCCCTCCCCTCCTGATCGCCCTGGCAGAAAAAGAAGCCGCCTCGCTGCGCGCCTTTATGCTGGTCATCGCCGGCTGCATCGTGCTCGGCGTCATACCGTTCATCCTCTTTGGCCCTTCCCAGCGCAAGATCAAAAGCAGGGACGGCTTTCTTATTGTGTCCTTAAGCTGGCTGGTGGCCTCGGTCGTAGGTGCGCTGCCCTTTCTGCTTTCGGGTGCGATGAGTTCCTTTGCGGACGCTTTCTTTGAAAGCGTTTCCGGCTTTACTACCACCGGCTCTTCCATCCTCACCGATGTGGAAGTGCTGCCGCGTTCGATCCTCTTCTGGCGTTCGTTCACGCACTGGCTGGGCGGTATGGGCATCATCGTCTTTATCACGGCGCTGATGCCGGTCTTCGGTATCAACGGCCAACTGATTGCCAATTCCGAGACTACCGGTCCGACCAAGGGCAAGATCCTGGCCCGCTTTTCCGACCAGTCCCGCCAGCTGTACAAGATCTACATCGCCATGACGCTGGTGCAGATCATCCTGCTCAAGTTCAGCGGCATCTCCTTGTACGACTGCGCCGTTCATACCTTCGGCAGCGTGGGCACGGGCGGACTTTCGATATATAACGACAGCATTGCGCATTATAATAACGTTTATATAGAGCTGGTGATAGCCGTCTTCATGCTGCTGGCGGCCATGAATTTCAACCTGTACTATGCGGCGCTCAAGCGCGGCCCGAAGGAAATCTTCCGCGACGAGGAAGCCCGGTTTTTCCTCCTGGTCGTAGGCGTGATCACGACGCTGATCGCCGTCTACAACTGGATCTTCGACGGCTTTGAAGCCATCGGCGAAAAGTTCATGGATTCGTTTTTCCAGGTTTCCTCCATCATCTCCACTACCGGCTACATGACCGACGATTACGATGTGTGGCCGACTTTTTCCAAGATGATGATCCTGCTCTTGTTCTTCATCGGCGGCTGCTCTTCGTCGACGGGCGGCGGCATCAAGGCCGTGCGCGTTCTGGTCGGCCTCAAGCTTGTCAGACGCGGCGTTTCGCTCAAGCTGCATCCGAGCCGCATCGCGCCTGTCACCCTCAGCGACAAGGAGCTGGGCAGCGACGCGACGATCCGCGTTTCCAACTTCATATTCACCTACCTGTGCATCCTCTTGCTGGGCACGCTGCTGCTGGCATTCGACGGCCATGACCTCATCACCAACCTTTCGGCGGCGGCCTCAAGTCTGGGCAACGTCGGCCCGGGCTTCAACCTGGTAGGTCCGACAATGAATTATTCGTTCTTTTCGGATTTTGCTAAATATACTTGTTCCGTGCTGATGATCGTGGGCAGGCTGGAGCTTTTCACCGTGCTGGCGCTGTTTTCGCGGCATTACTGGAATCCTGACAGGGTAAACTGATATGAGAGTCAACTTTAAATCAATAATTAAAATACTGGGTATCATCACCTTTATCGAAGGTATATTTATGCTGCCCTGCGTGGTGGCAGCGCTGCACTTTGAGGAGTGGAAGGCCGGCGGCGCGCTCTTCGTATCGGCGATCGTCTGTGTGTCCATCGGCTTTGTCATTCTCACGCAGCTCAAATTTGACAAGATCAAGCTCAAGCTCAGAGAATGTTTTTTCATCGCCTGTGTCAGCTGGCTCTTCGCCTCTGTCATCGGCGCGATCCCGCTCTACTGCTGCGGCGAGGGCTTTCCCTTTATCGCCTGCTATTTCGAATCGGTGGCGGGCTTTTCCACTACCGGCTGCAGCGTGCTGTCCGCTGACGACATTCCCAAAGCGCTGATCATGTGGCGCGCGCTCTGCCACTGGCTGGGCGGCATGGGTATCCTCGTGCTGCTGATCTCGGTCTTTCCGCTCTGGGGCATCAACAGCCAGACCGTGGCCATCGCCGAAACGCCGGGCATGCAGAACGAAAAGCTGGCCGCCAAATCTTCCGATACGGGCAAGTTTCTCTGGATCAGCTATACGGCTCTGTCCGTGACGGAATTCATCCTCCTGGTCATCGGCCCGATGGACTGGTTCAATGCGCTCATCACCACCTGCAGCAGCATCAGCACAGCCGGCCTGATCATCACCAGCGCCGACAGCTGGATGTACGAGCTTGCTTATGTGCGGGCGATCGTGGTCGCCTTCAGCATCCTCTCCTCGCTTAACTTCGTGGTTTATTTCATGGCGATCAGGGGCAAGTGGTCCGACATTCTCCGCAACATCGAGACCAGAGTCTTTCTCGGCATTATCGCCGCGGCAACGGTGTTCATCGCCCTCGTGCTGCGCATCAGCGGCACCTACGCCAGTCTCTGGCAGGCTCTGAAGGACGCCCTCTGTCAGGTGGTTTCGTTTATATCCACCTCCGGCTTTTATGTATGCGACTATTACAGCTGGCCGGCGCTGGCGGTATCGGTGCTGTTCATGCTGCTGCTGGTCGGCGGCTGTTCCTTCTCGACCTCCGGTTCGCTGAAGGTCATCAGGGTGGCGATTCTCTTTAAGATGATCAGACGCGGTTTTCTCAAGCAGATCCATCCGCGCATGGTCAAGGCGGTCATGCTGGGCGGCAAGCCCGTCTCGGCGGCTACCGCTTCGGCGGT
Source organism: uncultured Clostridia bacterium (assembly GCA_944382925.1). GTDB lineage: Bacteria > Bacillota > Clostridia > Peptostreptococcales > Anaerovoracaceae > Fimisoma. The sequence continues at coordinate 15,990 of CALWNX010000062.1, forward strand.
CACCACGCATGTGCTGCTGTACTTCGGCATCCTGGCGCTGGGCTGTATTCTGCTGTCCTTCAACAATCTGGACATGGAAACTACTGTCACTTCGGCTCTGGGGCTCTTCACCAACACCGGCGTTTCACTGGGCGGCGGCGTGGAAAACTTCGGCTATTTCGGCATGTTCAGTCCGTTCTCGCAGCTGGTACTGTGCTTTCTGATGGTGGCCGGCAGGCTGGAAATGTACGCGATCGTGATTCTCTTTACCAAATCGTTCTGGAAGCATAATAAGGCCAACGCGATCTGATAAATGATGTATCATTATAACGCCTGAGGGGCATGCTAATGGCGATATATCATCGCATTAGGAGGCCCCTCATGCTTGTTAAGGATCTGATGTCATCTTCCGTCAACTATGTTTTTCCCGAGGATAAGCTGGAAAAGCTTGTTTTTCTCATGCGCAGCGAGGACGTGGGCATCCTGCCCGTCTGCGCCCGGCAGCGCCACGTGCTGGGCGTCATCACCGATCGCGATATAGTTCTGCGTGCGTTCAAGGCTTCCGGCAGCGCTCCTGCCGCCGAGACGCTCACCGCCGCCGATTCCCTCACTACCGCCAAGCCGCTCACCGCCGCCGACGTGATGAGCCGCGACGTGGTCACGGTAAACTCCGGCGACGATATTCATCAGGCAGCGCTCAAATTTTCCAAATATGCCCTTCACCGGCTGCCGGTCGTAGAAAATCAGCGCCTGGCCGGCATTCTCAGCCTCAAGGACCTGGCGCGCAAAAAAGTCTTCACCGCCGAAATCGGCCATATCATCTATAACATTTACAATCATCGCTAAGGGGGACAAGCCAGCGGGCGGCAAGCTAGCGGGACAAGTTAAGAGGACAAGAATTTCTCCTCTTTCTCATCTA
>CALWNX010000063.1 GCA_944382925.1 uncultured Clostridia bacterium
TGCTGGTCTGCGACAGCCGCAGCGGGATCGTCCATGTACATTATAAGGCGATGGTGCTGGCGATGGGCTGCCGCGAGCGGACGCGCGCCAACCTCGTGATCCCGGGAAGCCGTCCGGCCGGCATCTATACAGCCGGCACGGCGCAGAGGCTGATGAACATCTACGGTCACCACGTGGGCAAGGAGATCGTCATCCTCGGCAGCGGCGACATCGGCATGATCATGGCAAGGCGCATGACGATCGAAGGGGCCAAGGTCAAGGCAGTGGTGGAGATCATGCCTTTCCTGGCCGGCCTTGTGCGCAACAAGGTGCAGTGCCTGGACGATTTTGGCATTCCGCTCCTGCTTTCACATACAGTAGTAGATATCACCGGCGTCGACCGGGTCGAAAGCGTGACCATCGCACCGGTAGATGAAAATAAGAAGCCGATTATGGAAAAAGCGGAGGTCATCCCTTGCGATACGCTGCTGCTTTCCGTGGGGCTGATCCCGGAAAACGAGCTCAGCAGAACAGCCGGCGTGCCGCTTTCTGTCGTCACCCGGGGCGCTGTCGTCAACCAGTTCAAGCAGACACAGATCCCGCAGATCTTCGCCTGCGGCAACGTGCTGCACGTCAACGATCTGGTCGACCACGTCAGCCACGAGAGCGAGGCGGCCGGACATTACGCCGCTCTTTATGCGGCGGGCAGACTGCCGCAGGGAGAAGAGATCGAGGTCGAGGCCGGCGAGGGCGTCAGATACGTGTGCCCGCAGAAGATAAGTCTGAGCGGGGACGAAGACGTGACGCTGTATTTCCGTACAGTGCTGCCGGGCCGCGGCACTACCATCAGGGCCAGCGCCGGCGATGAGCTTCTGGCCGGCAGAAAGTCGCTTTGCACCAGTCCCGGCACCATGGAGGAAATCACCCTCACAGCCGCCCAGCTCAAGACGCTGGCAGGCAAGGTGACGGTCAGCGCGACACATGAGGAGGTAATGGCATGAAGAAGACAGTAATCTGCACCACGTGTCCGAGCGGATGCGAGATGGAGGCTACATATACAGACGAAAACGATTTTTCCGTTACCGGCAATCGCTGCAAGCGAGGCGAGGCTTACTGCAAGAACGAATGCTTCGATCCCAAGCGCATGTTCACGGCCTCGGTAAAGGTCGAGGGCGGCGAAAGGGCGATGCTGCCGGTACGCACGAGGACGGCCGTAGCCAAAGACAAGATCATGGAATGCGCCGCAGCCATACACGGCCTGACTGTCAAGGCGCCGGTCAGGATGCATGACGTAATCGTCAGTAACGTGGCCGGAAGCGGCGTGGACATCATCGCCGCCATGACTTTAGAAAGCGCCCGGGCGCAGGGCGCAGACGGCGGAAAAGCGCAGGGAGGTAGGAAATGACATATAACACAGATGTTCTGATTATCGGGGCGGGAGCCGTCGGCACGGCGATCGCCAGAGAGCTTTCCAAGTTCAAGCTCAGCGTCATCCTCTGCGACAAGAACGACGATGTGGGCGGCGACGCTTCCAAATCGTGCAGCAGCTGCTGCAGCACCGAAAGCACGGTCACCCCGTTCACCCTCGAATCAAAGCTCGCGCAGTGCTCGCGCCCGCTTTTCTACCATTTGTGCGAAGAGCTTGAGATTCCGATCAATTTCTGCGGCAGCATCACGCCGGTGCTCAACGAGGAGCAGCTGGCCATGATTCCGGGCATGCAGGAAAAGGCTTTCAACAACGGCGTCTATGATGTGGAATTTCTCACCCATGACGAGATCATGGAGATGGAACCGAATATAAACCCCTGCAACCTCGGCGGCCTCTACTCGCCGCGCGACGCGCAGATCAGCCAGTTCATGCTGGTCATCGCCCAGGCCGAAAACGCCGTCGCCAACGGCGTGGAGGTACTGCTCGACTGTCAGGTGACGGGCATGGACGTTGCAGACGGCAAGATCGAAGCCGTCCATACGACGAAGGGCGACATCAAGGCCACCTGGGTGGTAAACTGCGCCGGTCTTTACTGCGACGAGATCGCTAAAATGGTGGATGAATGCGATTTCAGCGTACATCCGCGCAAAGGGCAGTTCTTTGTGCTCAGCAAGGATACGCCGGTCAAGGTGACGCACACCATCATGTCCGTGCCGACGCCTAACAGCCGCGGCACGCTCGTGATTCCGACCGTCGACGGCAATATCCTCGTCGGCCCGACTGCTGAGGATATCGAGGATAAGACCGACAAGAAGACGACCAAAGAGGGCCTCGACTTTGTGACGAAAAATGCGCTGGCCCTGATACCGGGCCTGCACATGGAGGATACGATCACGCAGTTCGTGGGCCTGCGTCCGGCCAGAGAGCCGGAAGGCTATCACATCCTCGTTTCCGAGAAGGTGCACGGCTACGTGGGCATTTCCGGCATCCGCTCCTCCGGCCTTACCGTCAGCCTGGGTATCGCCAAGTACACTATTCACGAGATGCAGAAAGCCGGGCTTGAGCTGGTGCGCAAGGAGGGCTTCATCAGGAGGCGCGAGGGCATCGTCAGCTTTGCCGACAAGTCGGATGAGGAAAAGAACCGCCTGATCGAAAAGGATCCGCTTTACGGCAAGATCATCTGCCGCTGCGAGCAGATCACCGAAAGCGAGATCGTGCAGGCGATTCACCGCCCGGTCGGCGCACGCACGGTCGACGCGGTCAAGAGACGCGTCAGAGCCGGCATGGGCCGCTGTCAGGGAGGCTTCTGCAGCCCGCTGGTGATCGAGATTCTGGCGCGGGAGCTTGGCATCAGCCCTGAAGAGGTCAGAAAGCGCGGCGGCACGTCGTACATGCTGACAAAATAAGATTTTGGCAGTGCAACTGTTGAAATAAATTCATGCTAGAAAGCGAGAAAAGGAGAATTAGCCATGAAAAAAGCATGATCACTGGTCCTTGCAATGATGCTGATCTTCACTGTAGCCCTCACCGGCTGCGGCGGCGATAACGATGCTGACAGCGGCAAAGGCTCGCCGACCTACGAATGGTCGCTCTCGTGCGAATATTCGTCCGAGAACCACCAGACTCTGGCATTGCAGGCTGCCGCGGATGAGATCGCGGAAAAGACCAACGGAGACATCAAGATCACTGTTTATCCGAACATGGCTCTTGGTGACTACACGGTAGTTTACGGCCAGGTTTCCTCCGGCGACATCGAGATCGCCGCTTGTCCTATCTCTCCGGAGTACGACAAGAGAGCGGGCTTCCTCAACATGCCGTATATGGCTACCAGCTTCGAGGAATTCGCTACCGACTACTTTGAGGGCGGATTCGTCAATGACGTTATCACCGACATCGCTGCCGGCTCCGGCATCAAGGTAATGGGCGTGCTCAATGCCGGCTTCATGGGCCTTGGCTCCAAGGATTTCCCGGCTGAGGATTTCGCCACTCTGACCGATTCCTCCAAGAAGGAAACCCTGATGAGAGTACCGAGCAACCAGGTTTACACCTACATAATGGACGCCATGGGTTACTCGACCACCAACATTCCTTATGCCGACCTCTATTCCGCCATGCAGAACGGCCTCTGCGAGGGCTGGCTGGGCGGCAGCGGTCTGACCAACTACGATTCCTTCCGCGATGTAATCAAGTACTTCGTAAACTGCAACGTAGTAAACGAGTGCATTCCGATCTTCATGAACCAGGAGCTGTATGACAGCCTGCCTGAAGATTACCAGACCATCGTTTCCGAGGCTTTCGTAAATGCGCAGAACACCGTTAACGACGAGCGTTCCGAGCAGGAGGCTCAGGCTCTTGAGGATATGGAAGCCTATGACATCACCGTTATCCAGCCGACCGATGAAGAGCTTGCCGCTCTGCGCGACCGCATCCGTCAGGAGGTATGGCCGAAGATGGCTTCTGAGATCGGCGAAGATCTGCTGGCTCAGACCTGCGAGCATTACGATGTTACTCTGGAATAGCTGCTTAAGAGCACAATGTATTTATCCTTATAGCTTTATTATGATGCGGGAGGCGGGCCGTCCGTCTCCCGCGCATCACAAAGAGAGGAACAGCTGAAATGAGAGAGAAAGTTGAAAATTTCTTTTTATGGAAAGCCTTTCTGAAGCTTGAGCGTTTTGTGATGGTCCTCGCCAGTATAGCTATCGTGCTGACGATAGTGATAAACGTTGTCTGCCGCTACATCTTTCATGTGACCTTTAACGGCTATGATGAGATCGTAGTGATCCTCGCCCTCTGGCTCTATTACGTCGGCGGGCTTTATGGCAGCTATGAAGACTGCCAGATCAAGGCCGATGTGGTGTCGGTAATGGTCACCAGAGAATCGACCAAGCGACTGCTCAATATAATTCAGAAAATTTTTACACTTGTTATTTCGATAATCCTGGCCGTATGGGCCTTTGAATACCTGGAATTCTGCCTCAAGATGGGAGGCCGCACGGCTATCCTGCACATTCCGATGCTCGTGTCGCGCTTTGCGCTCGTGTTCGGCTACATCGCGCCTGTCGTTTATAACATCTACCACATGATCCTGGCGCTAGTAGAAAGGAAAGAAAACAGGAATCTGGGAGGTGCTGATAATGCTTGAAATCGCGATTGGCTTTTTGTTGCTTGTAATCATGCTCATTATCGGCGTTCCCGTAATGTACTGCTTCGGAGCAGCGCTGATTTTCTGCTCCATGACTTTGGGCTACGAGCCGACGATGATTTTTCCGACCATGTACGGCAAGCTGTCCAGCGTGGTGCTTCTGTCGATCCCGCTCTTCATCCTTGCGGGTAAGATCATGGAGCATGGCCGTATCGGCGACGCACTCATAAATTTTATTGAAATGTTCGTCGGCAAGATCAAGGGCAGCCTGGCCATCATGACCAGCGTGGCCTGCGCCGTGTTCGGCTCGATCTGCGGCAGCGGTCTTGCCACTCTTTCGTGCATCGGCTCGATCATGATCCCGAAGATGAAGCAGAGAAGGTACCCGCCGGAAATCGCGGCTGCTGTTTCCTGCTGCTCCGCCCCGCTGGGCATGCTGATTCCGCCGAGCGGCCTGTGTATCGTGGTAGCCTGGGGCGCGAATCTTTCCGTGACCGCCTGCTTTATGTCCACGGTAATTCCGGGCATCATCCTCACGACTTTAATCAGCATCGTCGCCTACTTTATGCTGCGCAAGAAGAATATCGACATGGGTTCTTCAATTGAGAAGATGCCGACCTTTGGGGAGACGATGAAGAAGGTCGTAATGCCGCGCACCAAGCATGCGATCCCGGCCCTGATCATGCCTTTCATCATCCTCGGCGGCATCTACGGCGGCATCATGACAGCCACTGAGGCTGCGGCCGTCTCCGCCCTGTATGCTTTCCCGGTTGCGGTGTTCATCTACAAGGGCACCACGCTCAAGGGCATGAAGGATGTCCTCATGGACAGCGCCCGCTCCACCGGCGTAGTAATGGTAATGTGCGTGATGACCATGGCCCTCGGCCAGATCCTCACGATGGAAAACCTGCCGACCGAGATCCTCGGCCTTTTGACGGCCGTTTCGGAAAACAAGTACGTCATCCTGCTGATGATTAATGTTTTTCTGGTCTTCATCGGCATGATCATGGACGACACCTGCGCCACCATGCTGTGCGCGCCGCTGCTGATCCCGCTCGGCAACCAGCTGGGCGTGGATCCGTATCACATGTGTGCAATTCTGGTAACCAACATCGGTATGGGAAACGTAACGCCGCCGACGGCGCCGTTCCTGTACATGGCCTCCGGCCTGGCCGACGTCAGCGCTGCCAAGGTCATCAAGCCGGTGCTGATCATCATCCTCTTTGCATACGTGCCGACGCTGCTTCTCACCACGTACATCCCGGGCATTGCCACCTTCCTGCCGGAGCTGATCACCGGCTAATGCCCCGTAGATAGCACAAACCCGCCCCGCGCAAGACTTGCGCGGGGCTTTTTATTTCTCCGCTCCCCGCTCCCTGCTTTCTCCGCTCTCCCCGCTTCACCGCTTTCTCTTCTTTCTCCACCGATGCCCGCAAACGGCCACCCCTGAGATGAATTTTGCAAAATTTTTCTCCTCCTTCCTGCGAATTGCCGCCATGCCAAGATGAAAAATTGCTAGCTTTCTCGATTTCGGGCGCAAATCGCTTTAGCGCGCCAAAGAAAAGACCCCTCTCGGAGGGGCCGGAAGCACATTTTCATCTTGCGCCTATGGGATTAAGCAGAAAAGAGTTGAAAAATTTTGCAAAATTCAACTTGAGAGGCGGTGATTTTCAAAAAAGTTGAGAAAGCTGGCCTGCGAACCGGCGCTCACACTATATTGGCTCCGAGCGTCCGCGAAATCTTCTGCGTCGCTTCACGCAGGGATTCGCCGATTTTAGGGATGTCCCTTTCGGAAAGGGTATGCGAAAGGAGCATAATCCCAAGAGCGGCCAGTATTTCTTGACGCGAATTAAAAATAGGTGCGCCCAGGGAAATGATGTGGTTTTCGTTTTCCATCATTTCTACAGAATAGCCTTTTTCTCTTATGTCTTCAAGGTCGCTTAGCAAGCGGTCCACCTCCGTTATCGTATGTCTGGTCAACGGCGTGAGCTCGTTTTCGGCCAGGTAACGCTGCAGATCTTCGTTTTTCATATGGGCCAAAAAGACCTTGCCGGTAGCGCAGCAATACAATTTGCTGACGTAGCCCTTTTCGGCCTCTATGTGGATCGAAGAAGTGCTGCGCGGTGCATACGTTTCCACTACGACTGAAGAAAAATCTTCCAGCATGGCCAGATCTGTCGAATAGCCGGTCGAGTCAGAGAACTCCTTCATATAGGGATAAATCGACGAAACGAGATCATACTCGGAAACAAAAGGAGAAAAGATCAGCAGCCTGCCGCCCAGTCTGTAGTAACCGGAAGAAGGCGATTGCAACACATAGTTGTGACTCTTATATGTCTGCAAAATACGGTAAACCGAACTCTTGTTAAGCCCGACGCCGTTTGCTATCTCATTCAGCGGAGCCCCTTTGGGGAAATTCGTCAGATACTCTAAGACCTGGATCGCTTTTCCCAGCACAGCAACGTACTTTTTTTCGTCATTCATTATAGCCGTCCTCCTTGTCCCGTTTTTTTATACGTATAGTATATTACATTGTAAAATGGCAATCAATACCATTCAAAAGAATAAAATACAAAACGCTATTTTGTATACAGAAATAAATTTGCGAAACGTGTTGCAGAGGGGGCAGGAAAATGGTATAATTGCAAAAAAATAAAACATCGTTTTACAATACGAAACAAAGGAGGTAAATATGTCAGTCTTGGACAGGATAGCAAGAGAATATGTCGATCTGGTTTTGACGAAGCATCAGTACCACGATGTTTGGGACGTATACTGGCTTGCTGATACGATTTTCTGGAAAAGAGAGGATATGCATGTTGACAGGGTGAATCGCCACTATCCGTATAAGCCTGCTCCAGCCAAGAGCTACATGAGCTTGGCGGATATTGTATACTGCGGCAAGCTCCTGCTAAAAGAAGTTGAAGAGCAGAAAAAGCTTCTTGCCGGGAGAGAGCTGATTCGCGCCGTTTTTCTGGCGGAGCATCTTCGCTCGCTGATCGTCAAAGCGAAGCTCTTGCAGGGAGAAAAGATGCCGTATGACGTTTTTACGGCGGAAATGTATGCTCTGACTGCGCCGCCTTTTTCCGGCAGCGATTTGAAAAAGGCGTGTGAGGACTTGAGCGCAGCTCTGCCGGGAACGGGCAGCCTCAGCGAGCGGATTGGGGCTTACAAAAGAGAGCTTCTTATCCCTTGCCAAAAGCTTCCTGCCGTCATGGATTATGCCGCCAGGTTTTTCCATGAGATGGCAGTCGAAAATATGGGTATAAAAAACGAATGTATGCCGCGGATAAGGTATTGGCATTACGGCAATGATATTGATTTTGTCACGGTACTGTTTGGCTATGATTATGACCTCATCAGCCTGGAGCAGAACTTCAATCTGGACGTTCCGTATTATCTTGATAATATCAGAGAGGTTGCCGGCCATGAGCTTGAACCGGGGCATTTTACTTTTATGAATCTCCGCACCAAGGGCGCGATTGATTACGGATATCCTGAACTTGGGCTCAATCTTCATGCGCCATCGAGCGCCTTCATCGAGGCAGGCGCCCGGCTTACTATTGAGCTTGCCCTGGACACGCCGGCAAAGGAGCGCGTGCTGGATGAGAAGCTCTTTGAGCTTGCCGGTACAGACAAAAAGTATCTCGAAAGCCTGCCGGTCTACAGAAGCTTTACAAAACAGGCCAATCTAGGCAAGCTGGAAATAGAAAGAAAGCTTTGGGACGGAGAGTGGACAGACGTGCAGGCCAGAGAATTTGCCGCAGAGTATGCGATAGATTATGACGATGTCCTTCGCTTTGCAAAAGACGCCGGACATTTTACTTCGCACAGCTACAGCACCGATGTGCTCAGGAGATATTACGATAAATACGGCCGCAGCACCGAAGAAAAATGGAAGATTTACACCTTGCTTTGTCAGCAGCCGTTTTCGATGAAAGGCATAGAGGACGGCAGCTTCGATCCGTTTGCCTTTGACGCCCGGCTTTAGATAATGCAGAGAAAAAGGAGGATGAGAGTGTTGGAAAAGATCAAACTGGGACTTCTCGGTCTTAACTATGATACGGAGGCCGGCCGGGGCTGGCCGGGAGCCAGGTATGCGCCGGACAGCATCAGAAGAGCCCTGGCCGGTATCATGAACAGAATGGAGGACGGGCAGCTGTTCGATGTCTGCGGCAATCAACTGCTCGAAATAGAGCAGCTGGAGCTTAAGGATTTTGGCAATACGAGCGAAATCTGCCATTACGTCCATGAGCAGGCGCTTGCTGATATGAGCGATGCGGTTAAAAAGGTGCTGGGCGAGGGATACACGCCCATCCTGCTTGGCGGCGACCATTCCGTAACGAACGCGGGCATCGACGCCCTGTATGACATGACGGAGGGCAAAATCGGCATCATTGATTTTGACGCGCATCTTGATCTCAAGTATGATTCGCCGACGCAGGGAAGGTTTTCGGGCAGCAGCGAGATCAGGAGGGCGGTCGAAAGAGAACGCATTGATCCGCATAACGTGGTGGAAATAGGGCCAAGAGGCTTCAACTATCCGGAGCATTATCATTTTATCAGAGAAAGCGGGATAACGATTTTTACACCGCGGGATATTTTTGCCCAGGGAGCAGAGACTGTTGCCAGGAAAGCGCTGGAAATCGCGGCGAAAGGGACGAACGCCATCTATGTCACCGTTGATATAGACGCGCTAGACATGGCCTACGCCCTTGGCTCAGGCGGGCAGGAGCCGGGCGGGCTGAATTACTTTCAGCTTGCCGACATGCTGCGTATTTTTGCCCCTCATGCCAGCGTCATCGACTATGTAGAGGTCAACCCGATGACGGACCACAGGGAGCTTACCAGTCATGTGTGCGCCAACCTGATCCTTGAATATGTCGCCGGCTTATGCTGCCGGGAGTAAAGAAGCTGAATAGTTTTTTAACAAGTATACATTATTTTTGAAAATAGTTGTTGCAGAAAGAAGAAAACCAAGCTATAATCATATAAAAGTAAAACGCTGTTTCAAAATGTGAAACAAAGCTGATGCAAAGGAGGAAAATTATGAGAAAGCTATTGTCGATCCTGATGATCTTCTGCCTGGTATTCGCAATTGCAGCCTGCGGAAACGGCAGCAACGAAGGCGGCACTGCCGAGCATCCGGAAGAATTTGTGGCGGCCATCAGTGGAGAGATCCTCAGCCTTGATCCGCAGATCGCAGCCGGTACACCGGCCGAGATCGCCAGAATGGAAATGTTTGAAAGCCTGATCATTCAGAACGATGACGGAACCTTTTCGCCGTGCCTGGCAGAGTCCTGGGAAGTTTCTGATGATGGAACTACATATACCTTCCATCTGAGAAAAGACGTTAAATTCCACGACGGCTCGGACATGACTGCCGACGATGTCGTAGCTACCTTCCAGAGACTGATGGACAGAGCGTATGGCTCGGCGCGCGTAACAGACGTGCCTAACCTGATCGGCGTGGAGAAGGTCGACGATTATACCGTCAAGCTCATCAACGATGGTCCGGTCGGCAATTTCCTCAATCAGATCGCCTACGGCACCGGCTTCATCATGTCCGCCGATGCTATTGAGAAATACAAGGAAGAGCTTGGTACCAATGTTGTCGGCACTGGTCCGTATAAGCTGGTAGAATTTGCGACAAACGAATATGTTACGATGGAAGCAAACGAAGATTATTGGGGCGAGGTGCCGGAAATCAAGAAGCTGAAGATTGTCTGCGTTACCGAGGCTTCTACCAGAACCAATATGATCCTGGCCGGAGAGGCTCAGTATGCGCAGGATATCACTCCTCAGGATGTCGCCAGCATCGAGGACAGCGGTCTTGCTACTATCAGACAGGACGAATCCAACCGCGTGTTCCAGATCGGTTTCAACCTCAACGTCGAGCCGCTTGATAACAAGCTCGTACGCCAGGCTATAAACTATGCGATCGATAAGGATGCCATAGTAGAAGGCGTTCTGGGCGGCGCCGGAACCAGAGCCGATAACGTGGTCGCCTCCAATGTATTCGGCTATGTTGACGGCCAGTACACCTATGATCTTGACAAAGCCAAGGAGCTTATGAAAGAGGCAGGCTATGAGGATGGCTTTGAGCTGACGATCTGGACGCCTGAAGGCCGGTACTACAAGGATAAGGACGTTGTTCTGGCCGTGGCAGACCAGCTGAAGGATATCAACATCACTCTCGATGTACAGGTTTACGACTGGGCGACTTATCTGGAGGAAGTAAAGAGAGCGCCGGAAGAAACCAAGTGCCAGATGTATGTATTCGGCTGGGAGTGCTACACCAGAGAAGCAGGCTATTCGATCAATACCCTGTTTACCAGAGCGCAGTGGGCGCCTGATGGCTGGAACACCATGTACTACGAAAACGATGAGCTTGAAGCTCTGAACAAGGACATCATTGCCGCTACCGATCAGGCGGAGAGAGAAAAGCTGATGAACGAAGCTCTGACGATCATAGATGAGGATGCGGTATGGGTGCCGCTGTTCTCATACAATCAGATTTCCGCAGTGGCTAACGGCCTTGAAGGCGTGAAGATCCTGCCGACCCAGCTTCCGGTCTTCAAGGATGCCTATTGGGCCGAATAAGCGTATCAGCAAGCAGAACGTAAATTTTGATGAGGGTGTCCCGGGGCTGCGAGCCGGACTCGCAGCAGGGACATCCTCACAGTATTATTAATGCCTGTCAGTTTTACAAAGCGAAAGGAGCAAGGCCGGTATATGACAAAAGAAGAACAGCGTCAGGTGCAGGGGGAGATTACGAGCGCCGTGCAGAGAATGTCGGTATTTACTGCACAGCTGTATTATCACCTCACCAGGGAGATGGTAGAAGATTATGGCCGGGAAGCAGCCACGGCAACGATAAAAAAAGCGATCAGGAGCTTTGGCCTCGAAAGAGGAGAAAACATACGCGCAAACTGCCTCAGGGCCGGAGAAGAACCGACGATCAGCAATCTTCACAAGTTCTATGATATGCCGATAGCGCAAGGGTGGTCTCCGCAGAGCACTGTCAGAGAAGCAGCACAGGGCGGAGAAGAAAAGGACGTGATAGAAGACGGCTGTACCAGACAATGCACCTTTGCCGATTACTGGCTGGCGCGCGACTGGGCGGAGATCGGCTATCTGTATTGCGCCGTGGATGACGCCATACGTGAGGCGTACAATCCGCAGATAAATTACGTCACGAAGAAGAACATCATTAAAGGTGATGATTCGTGCACCTCGACCAGCTCGTACCACAAATAAGGTACTTGGCAGAAAAGGATCCGCACTATGGATGAGAGACTTAAAGAAGAAATAAAACAAAGATGGAAAAAATGCGCCGATGAAGCAGCGGCCCGCGGCTTTGACGCCCTGCTCGTAGTCGGACAGGGAGCAGAGCGCGCAGGAAATATCAAGTATCTGGCGAACCACCAGCCGGCGCTGCCCGGGCATCCGCGGCGCTTTGGCTTTCGGGGAAGAGGCTTAGCGCTGATGCTGCTGCCTACCGCAGGGGAGCCGGCCATCGGCGTGACGACTCCGTTTTATGAGCGCGATATTGCGGTCAGGGACGTTCGGTTTGCCAATAACCTTATCGAGCTGACCGGCGAAATGATACGAGAAAAGGGCCTGCAAAAAGCCGACATAGGTCTTGTGGGCATGGACATTTTGCCGGTGGCTTTATATTGGGATCTTGTAAAAGAGCTGCCGGGCGTAAAATTCTACCCGGCAGACGATATTGTGATGAATATCCGCTCCCGCAAGACGGAATATGAGCTTGAGCAGCTGCGAGCCGGCGCTGCTCTGGCGGACATGACGGCCAGGGAGCTGAAGGAAATCTTAAGACCGGGTATAAGCGAAAGAGAGGTAGGCCGGTTTATCTGCGCTTCGCTGACAGCAAACGGCGCGACCGGCGCCTTTGCCACCTGTCAGTCGGGCGTAAGATCCAGAGAGCCGTATCCTAACGACGGGATGCCGTGCTCAGATAAGCTCATCGAAGACGGCGACATGGTCCACATGGAAATAAACGGATTTTACAATGGCTATCAGATCGACGTGTGCCGCTCAACGGTAGTCGGAGCGATGAGCAGAGAGCAGGAGAGGATTCTGAACATCTGCCTGGAAATGCTCGAAAAATCCGTTGCCGCGACAAGACCGGGAATCCGGGCGGAGGAGCTGGAGGCGATAACGGGTGAAATCGCCGTAAGTCATGGTCTTGCGGCCAATCATACCGCGGCCTATGGCGGGCCGGGGACATATCTGGGGCATGCGATCGGCCTCGGCGTGGACGAGCCGCCGTGCCTGGCCCGGGGAGACAAGACGCTGCTGGTGCCGGGCATGGTGCTGACGATAGAGCCCGGAATATACCGCACAGAATGGGGCGGCTGCAGGATAGAGGACGAGGTGCTTGTCACGCAGAACGGTCACGAGGTTTTAAATGTTTTCGGCAGAAGGTTCTGGGAATAAGGACCGCGATGATGAGGAGAAAAAATGCGTTACTTAGTACGAAAAATATTATCATTGGTTGTTGTACTATTCTTTGCATCAATAATCTGCTTTCTGATTATTCACTTTATTCCGGGAGATCCGGCCCAGGCCATGGCAGGGCCCGGCGTTTCGGCAGAGGATGTGGAGAAGATTCGCGTCAGCATGGGTCTTGACAGGCCGCTGGTCGAGCAGTACATAACCTGGATGGGCGACATCATCACCAAAGGAGACTTTGGCGAATCGCTTATCAATCAGGAAGCAATTGGCCCGCTCATGGCAGAGCGGTTTGCCAACACTTTGATTCTTTCGTTTTGCGGAATTTTCTTTGCAATTATAATAGGTATTCCGTTTGGCATCGTTTCCGCAATTAAGCAAAACTCTTTTATTGATCTGGCAACGATGGGCTTTTCGATTTTAGGCGTATCAATGCCGATCTTTTGGATCAGCCTGATCCTGATTCTGATTTTTTCCGTTAATCTGGGCATATTTCCTGCCACAGGCTCTGGAACAGTGATGCATCTGGTCCTGCCGACTATTGCCATCGGCCTCAACTCCCTGGCAGTAATAGCCAGAATGACCAGATCCAGCATGCTCGAGGTACTGCGGCAGGATTATATAAGAACGGCCGACGCCAAGGGCATGCCGTATAGCACCGTGATCTTAAAGCACGCGCTGAAAAACGCCATGATCCCTATCATTACGACTATCGGCATTCAGTTTGGCTACCTTCTGGGCGGCGCAGTTCTGACCGAAACGGTGTTCGTCTATCCCGGCATCGGCCGCCTGCTCGTGAATTCCATAACCAGGCGGGATTATACGACGATACAGGGCTGCATGCTTGTGATCACAGGTCTCTTTGTGATTCTTAATACGATCATAGACCTGCTCTATCATTATTTCGACCCACGGATCAAAAAAGCATAAGGAGTTACGATAAGATGTTTAAAAATATTATACATAATAAGATGACGGTCGTCGGTTTTTCGATCGTGATCGTCATCGTAGCCATCGGAATCCTTTCACCTTTCATAATTACCGCTGATCCCATGGAAATGGATCTGTACAATGTGGCCGCTCCTGCCAGCGACGAGCACATCTGGGGCACGGACGAGCTGGGACGCGACATCTTCAGCCGTGTGATCTCCGGCGCGCGCACCTCGCTGGTGATCGCCATCGTCGTCGTGGGCATCGGCACTGTCTTAGGCACGCTGATAGGAGCGGTAAGCGGATATCTGGGCGGCCTGACCGACAGCCTGCTGATGAAGGTGATGGATATACTGATGGCCTTTCCGACGATCCTCCTGGCGCTGTTCTTTGTGACGATCTTTGACCCCGGCCTTTACAGCGCGATCATAGGCGTGGGGCTTTCCTCGGTGCCGCGCTTTGCCAGGCTCGTCAGAGGCTCGGTGATGAGCATTAAAGAAAAGGAATACGTCGAAGCGCAGCGCTCGGCAGGAGAAAGAAAGATCTCGATCCTCTTCCGGCACATCCTGCCAAACTGCATCGGCCCGATCATCGTGCAGGCCACACTGACCATGGGAAACTCCATCATCACGGTAGCGGGCCTTGGCTTTCTCGGTCTGGGAGTTGATCCTGGTGTGCCTGAGTGGGGCGCGATGCTTTCCGATGCGAGGAGCTATCTGGCCAGCAAACCGGCGATCTGTATATATCCCGGCGCAGCTATCGCCCTTGCCGTTTTGGGCTTCAATCTTCTGGGAGACGGCCTGAGAGATGCGCTCGATGTACGTCAGGAATAGGAGGCAGTTGGTATGGAAGATAAAAATATCGTATTAGAGGTCGAGCATCTTAAGACCAGCTTCTTTTATGGCAAAAAAGAAGGCAAGGCCGTAGACGATATCAGCTTTAAAGTCAAAAAAGGAGAAATCCTCGGCATCGTCGGCGAGTCGGGCAGCGGCAAGAGCGTAACGGCGATGTCGGTGATGAAGCTCTTGGGCAACACCAAGGGAAGAGTCGTCGGCGGCTCGATCAACTTTATGGGCAGGGACCTGCTTGCTGTTTCGGACAAGGAGATGCGACAGATCAGAGGCAAGCATATAGCGATGGTCTTTCAGGAGCCGATGACCTCGCTCAATCCAGTGCTGACGGTCGGAGAGCAGATCGCCGAAACCATCGTGGTGCACGAAAAGGTGTCGAAAAAAGAGGCTCTGGCCAGAGCCAAAGAGCTGCTCGATACGGTGCAGATCCCGCTGGCAGAAAAGAGACTGGGCGAATATCCTCACGAGCTGTCCGGCGGCATGAGACAGAGGGTGATGATCGCCATGGGCCTGTGCTGCAATCCTGATCTGATCATTGCCGACGAACCGACGACAGCTCTTGACGTGACGATCCAGATGCAGATCCTGGAGCTGTTTAAGAAGCTGAGGGAGCAATACGAGCTTTCGATCATCCTCATCACGCATGATATGGGCGTAATTGCTGAGATGACAGACAGAGTGATGGTCATGTATGCGGGCTGTATGGCCGAGTACGGCGACACCGCCACCATACTGAAAAATCCCCGCCATCCTTATACAAAAGCGCTGATGAAGGCCATCCCGCGGCTCGACGAGAAGCAGGAATATCTCGATGCTATTCCGGGCGTCATACCGAGCATTTTCAACCTGCCGGAGGGCTGCCGCTTTCACCCGCGCTGCCGGCTGGCGACGGAAAGGTGCCGCAAAGAAAGACCGGACGCTTTTACCGTGGACGGAAGGACGGTATGCTGCTTCAAGGCTTTTGAGGAAGTAAAGGAGAGCTTGTGATGGAAAAATTACTGGAGGTAAAAGAGCTTTGCAAATATTTCAGCAAGGGCGGGCAGACTATCAGGGCGGTAGACGGCGTTTCCTTTGAGCTGAATAAGGGAGAAACGCTGGGACTGGTAGGCGAAAGCGGCTGCGGCAAATCCACGACCGGGCGGCTGATCCTTAATCTGATCGAACCGACCTTTGGGGAGGTTCTCTTTGAAGGCAAGCCGGTGGTGAATCTGAAGAGGCCGGAGGAGCTCGCCTTCAGACGCAGGGCGCAGATGATCTTTCAGGACTGCTTCGCTTCGCTGAGCCCCAGAGTAAGGGCCGGCGACGCAGTGGTACAGATTCTGAAGATCCACGGCATCGGCAAGGACAAAAAGGAGCGCTGGGAGATCGCCAGACAGTTTTTTGAAGAGGTGACCTTATCCGAAGAGCAGATGAAAAGATATCCGCACGAGTTCAGCGGCGGCCAGCGGCAGAGGATCGGTATCGCCAAGGCGCTGTGCTTAAATCCGGACCTGATCGTCTGCGACGAGCCGGTTTCGGCCCTTGACGTTTCCGTGCAGGCCCAGATCATCAACACGATGAAGGACATCCAGAAGAAGTTCGGCATCGCCTACATATTTATTTCGCACGATTTGGGCGTGGTCAAGCATATCAGCGACCGCGTGGCCTGTATGTATCTGGGCAGGCTCGTGGAAATTGCCGAAAAAGACGATTTCTATGACAATCCGCTGCATCCGTATTCTATCGCGCTTCTTTCAGCGATACCCGATATGGATCCGCAACGGAAAAAGAAAAAGTTCTTTATTCCGAGCGAAGTCAACCTCAAGCAGTATGAGGACGGCTGCAGATTCTGCCAGAGATGCTGGAAGGCGCAGGAGATATGCCGTGAGAAGACGCCCGAGCTCGTCGAGGTTTATCCGGGGCACAAGGTGGCCTGTCACTTTGTAGAGAAGAAATAAGGAGGAGAAGATGGATACGGCGTTATTGAAGGAAATGTTAGCGGCGCTCGACGTAAAAAAATCTGTCGAGCATATTGAATGGCTGACGAAGAACACTCCCGACAGATTGTCTGGCGGCGGCCAGGATCGCAAGGCGGCAGAATACATATGCGAGACGATGGCCTCCTATGGCCTTGAAACAAAGCTGCTGGAGTTTGAAGCCTATAACAGCCATCCGCTGCACTCGGAGGTACGGGTAGTATATCCGCAAGATGTCCGGCTCAAGAGCCTGCCCTGCGGACACATCAAATCGACGCCTAAAGGCGGGCAGGAGTTTGAGGTGGTATACCTCGGTTCAGGCGGCGAGGAGGATTATGCCGGCAAGGATGTCGAAGGCAAAGCCGTGCTGGTAGAGGTCTCCTATGCGCCGGCTACCCCGGAGAAGGCCATGCTGGCGGCAGAGCACAAGGCGGCGGCGATGATCTGCATGAACTGGGGCAAGCCCGAGAAGGAGCTGATCTGCAACAGAGCGCTAAAAGCAGTCTGGGGCAATCCGACGCCGGAAAATTTTGCTACGATACCGCAGCTTGCCGGCGTGAGCGTGACCAGAAAGGACGGCGAATATCTGCGCGAGCTGTGCCTGCATAACGAAAAGGTTGTCGTCAATCTGGATGTGCAGTCGACGAGAGAATGGATGACGCTGCCGCAGCCGATGGGTATTCTTAAGGGCTCGAGCGAGCCGGAAAAATTTCTCCTTGTGAGCGCGCATCTGGACGCCTGGTGTCCGGGCGTGACCTGCAATGCCACCGGCGACGGCACCATGCTGGAAATGGCCAGAGTCTTCGGCATGTTCAGGGAGCGGATCAAAAGATCAATATACTTTCTCTTCTGGAACGGCCACGAAATCGCCGAAGCCGCAGGCTCGACCTGGTTTGAGGATTATTTCTACGAAGATATAAGGGATAATTGTATCGGCTATATCAACATAGATTCGACGGGGATGCTGGGAGCAAGCAGATATGTCGCCGATGCCTCAAGAGAGCTGTACGACTTCGCCTTTAAGACCATCACTGATGTACTGGAAGAAGAAATAGATGTGAATTATCTGGCCAAGACGGGCGATCAGTCGTTTTTCGGCGTCGGCGTTCCTTCCATTGCCGGCCGGATCTCGTATTTGCCGCAGGTCGTCGCAGAGCAGAACGGAGCGACGCTCGGCTACTGGAATCACACGTGTGAGGACGGGCTGGACAAGATGTCTGTCGCCAATCTGGAAAAGGATAACAGGGTGGATGTTGCCGTCCTCCTGGGTCTGACAAACGACCCGGTGCTGCCGTACGATTTTGCCAAATTGTGCGAGGATATGGCGCAGAAGATAGCCTTCCTGCAAAAGGAAAGCGGAGAGCTCATTGACCTGACAGGCATAGCCGCAAACATCGCCAAATTGCAATCTGATATCGGTGTTCTCAATGAACTGCGTAAAAGCGGCAATGCCGGCCGCCTCAGCGAAGAGGACAGAAGGGCTCTGAACGATACGCTGCTGCGGCTGTCGCGGAGTCTCACCAATGCCTTTTATACTAACGCCGAAAAATACGGTCAGGACAGCTATGGCAGGACTATCCTTTCCAAGCCTCTGCCGCTGCTTTATCCGCTGATCGAATTGTCGAAGCTGGACAAGGACAGCCAGGAATACAAGCTGCTGTATACAAAGATGCTTCGTCACCGCAACAGAGTGGCCGACGCTGTCTGTCTGGCTAACGAATACGTATCGCTGTTTCTGAAGAGTCAGAGAGGGCAGGAATAACAGAGATGAGAATCAAAGTGATAATTCCCAACAGCGGCATGAGCAGCGAAACGCTTCGCGAGCGTGAAAAAATGCTTTCGGCGTACGCCTGGCCGGGCACGGAGATCTCCGTGGACTGTATCGACAAAGGCCCTGAGAGCATCGAATCGTCATATGATGAAGTCCTGGCCTGTCCGTACATTCTGGAAAAAGCGCTGCAGGCCCAGGGGGAGGGCTACGAGGCTCTCATCATTTACTGCGGCAGCGATCCGGCTGTCGGCGCTTTGCGGGAGATCCTCGACATACCTGTCATCGGACCGGGGAAGGTGTCAAAGCTCATTGCCTCGGACCTCGGCTACAGATTTTCTGTCCTGACAGTTTTGGATTCCTGCATAGTCAGAGACAGAGAGGCGGTGTACGAAAAAGGCTTTGAGAGCGAGAAGCTGGCCTCTGTGCGCTCGATCGGGATACCCGTCTCTGCGCTCAGAAATGATCTTGAGGAGGCATTTGAAGCGCTGCGGCAGGCAGGTGAAAAGTGTCTTGCGGATGGGGCCGACTGCCTCGTGCTTTCATGTCTTGGCATGGCCGGCCTGGGCGAAAGGCTGCAGGAAGCTCTGGGCGTCCCGGTCCTTGACCCGGCCGGGCTTGCCGTTCAATATGCGCAGCTGCTGGTAAAGCTGGGCCTTGCTCAGAGCCGGATCGCCTACCCGCGGCCGCCGGAAAAGACGAGGATATAAAAATGAAGGTTTACAGCGACAGCGTTTTTTTACAGACTAAGGAGCTTCTTAAACAACTGATAGAAATACCTTCCGTGACAGGACAGGAAAAGGCTATCGCCGAGTTCATCGCCGGCAAGCTGCACGAATTCGGCATGGAGGACGCCCGCCTGCAGCCCGTGCAGGAAAACAGGTACAACGTAGTGGGACGCTTTACGGGAGGAAAACCGGGCAGGACCATCCTGCTCACGGGCCATATGGACGTTGTCTCTCCCGGGGAGGGCTGGACGAAGGAGCCTTTCAAGGCCTGCGAGGAAGGCGGCCGCATTTACGGGCGCGGGGCCAATGACATGAAAGCCGGTCTGGCCATAATAATGGAGTGCGTCAGGCTGGCCGCCATGCACCGCGAAGAGTTCTGCGGCAGTCTTGAGCTCGCCCTGCTGTGCGATGAGGAAGCGTATTCTGAGGGCGCGGCTGCGTTTGTCAAGAGCGGCGTCAGGGCGGACTTCGGCCTGTCCGCGGAGCCGGAATTTGAGATGATCGAAATCGGCGCGGTAGGCAAATGCCTGATATCTGTTCTCGTCGAAGGCAGGGCCTGCCACGCGGCGAGCCCGCAGTGCGGCATCAGCGCCATAGAAGAGGCCGCCGGCTTTATTGCCGGGCTCAGGACGCTGAAACCGCCGGCTCATGATAAAATACCGGCTCAGCCCTACGTCGTTCTCAGAGCAAAGGCCGGTGCTGACGAATACAGCCTCGTCGTGCCTGACAGGTGCGAATTGCTGATAAACAAGCACACTGTCCCCGGGGAGAGCGCCGAGGATGCGATCGCCATGCTGCAGCAGCTGGTAGATGAGCTGCAGCTGCAGGCAAAGTTCACTTTTGCGCTTGCGCCGCCCTTCTATCCGCCTTTTGCCGTCGCGGAGGACAACGAGGATGTCGTGCGCCTGCAAAATATCATCAGGTCGGTAACGGGAAAGCACACGCGAACC
>CALWNX010000064.1 GCA_944382925.1 uncultured Clostridia bacterium
CAGGATCATGAAGCCTCCCACCGCTGCCGCGCCGACCATGAGGAACAGCTTGGAAAAATCGCCGCTGCGCAGGAAGGAAATGATCAGGAAGGTGACGAAGAAAATGATCGCCGTTCCGAAGTCTCCCATCAGTCCCAGGCAGCCGAAGCAGTAGACGGAAAAGAGCATGAACACCAGCAGATTCTTGCGTTCAAACAGTTCTTCCAGCGTAGCTGCGCCGATCCAGACAAAGGCCACCTTGACCAGCTCCGACGGCTGGAAGGAAAAGCCCCCGATCGACAGCCAGTTCTTGGCGCCGTAGCCGAATGTTCCCAGCGTCAGATTGGCGACCAGCAGCACTACCGCGCCGCCGAGTACGACCCACTTGAGAGCCTTGGTGTGGTCGAGATTTCTTAAGATCACGCACAAAACGACCATCGTCACGATGCCGAGGCAAGCGGCAACCAGCTGCTTGAGCATGCTTTCCGGCGCCGAAGAGCCCACCACCGCCAGACTGAGGGTGGTGAGGAAAAAAGCGATGCTTTCCATTTCAAAGGCGGTGTTGCCCAGATGCTTCATCACACCGATGTATATCCACATGCACAGCATGAGGCCGCCGATGGCGATGTATACCTCGGCCATGTGCTCTTCTCCCAGCGCGATGCCCAGCTGAAAAGCCGTCAGGAGCTGAAAGAGCGTCAAGGCCGCCAGCGACGGTCCCGCCGACATGAAGCGCGTGTCTGAGCGCCGCATGGCAATGTTGTTGTTCTTTTCTTCCAGACTGATCGGCATCAGCGTCATTTCCATGGCGCCTGCGCGCAGAACGTCTCCGTAGTCTACGGCTACGGGCTGGCTCATATAGCCGATGCGCCCGCTGCGAGCCGCTCTGAAAGCCCGGCTCCCGCCCCGGCTGCGCCTCAGTCCGCGTCCGCCCATAACCTGCTCTCCGTTGATGTATGTACCGTTTTTGGAGCCCAGATCCCTGTAGGTCCAGCGGCCGTGCGTGTCCCGCATGAGGATGCCGTGATTGCGCGACAGCGTCGCGTCCTCCACGGAAATATCGCAGCTCTTGGAACGTCCGATCACGTTTTCCCAGTGCGTAAGAGGCACGCTGGTCTCCTGCCAGTCCAGCGGATTGCCTTCTTCGTCAGTCCGATACGTTCTCAGCTGCATATAGGCCCAGACTTCGGCCGGGTTTTTGGAGCGCAGCAGCGAAACGATAGCTCTGACTAAAATAAAAACGGCGAGCACCACAAACACCCACCGAACCAGTTCGGTAAAGAGGCTCGCCATATCCATTTCAAAATCAAATTGCAAAAAGTCGAAATTCATAAAAATGCCTTCCGTTTCATAATCTCTTATCTTGCGTTACCCCTCGGATGGTCTGGCCACCCAAGGGTATTGTACCACAAGAAAACAAAAAACAAAAGCGAAAGGCGTGTAAAGAAATTATGCAGGATCAGCAGTGACCATGGCCGCCGCAGCTGTGGCCTTCGCCGTGACCATGGCCGCTGCAGCTGTGGCCTTCGCCGTGGTCGTGGTGATTGCACTGTACGTTCGGATCGTAGGCCAGCTTGCCGGCCAGCAGAGCCGCTACCGCTTCATCCGCGCTGCCGCTGACGCCGCCGTAAAGCTCAATGCCCGCTTCGGCCAGGGCGTTTCTGGCTCCGCCGCCGATGCCGCCGCAGATCAGAGTACTGACGCCTTTGCCCTGCAGGAAACCGGCCAGCGCGCCGTGGCCGCTGTCGCCCGTATCTACCACTTCAGAACCTTTGATCTGGCCGTTCTCTACCTCGTAGAGCTTGAACTGGCTCGTGTGTCCGAAATGCTGAAACACCTGTCCGTTTTCATATGTTACTGCGATTTTCATGTCTGTACCTCCGCTTTCTGTGATTATTTTATTCATTTCCCTGTGCCGGCGGCAGCCGCCGCAGAAGCAGATCTGTTCGCTGCCGTCGCAAAGAGTATAATCGCCGCCTTCGATCTTCAGGCCAAGACCGTCTACCAGCGCGCAGGCCAGCTTGCGGCGCGCGTTGTTGTAGATGAGCTGGATCGTGGTTCTGGCCACGTTCATATATCTGCTGCACTCCTCCTGCGAGAAGCCTTCCTTATCGATGAGCCGGATCGTCTCATATTCGTCGACCGTCATGATGACGGCCTCTGCTTTCTGCTTGCCGCAGGGCGCAAATTCCCTGTGCTCGGGCAGGCAGCAGACTCTTCTACATTTTCTCGGTCTTGGCATAATATCATCTCCAGCTTAATTTCATCTCCAGCTTCGATTATAGCCTCGTTTTTGACATATGTCAATAACTATTTTCCCCACTTTTTTTAAATATATTTACTAAGAACCGGCGTTATGGTATCATGTGAATGGAATAAAAAAATGGAGGGTGTTCTATGAGATACCATGAATTTCAAGGTCTTTCAGTATCTGCTCTGGGATTTGGCATGATGCGTCTTCCCAGGCTTGAAGATGGCCGTATAAATCGCCCTGCCGCCCGTGAAATGGTCAAAGCAGCCTTTACCGGCGGCGTAAACTATTTTGACACCGCCTACAAGTATCACGATGGCGAATCTGAGGATTTCTGCGGCGAGGTGCTGGCGGAATATCCGCGCGACTCGTATTTCCTGGCGGACAAGCTGCCGACCTGGCTGTGTGAAACGCGACAGAAGGCGGAGGATATTTTCAGCGAGCAGCTCCGCAAATGCCGCACTGATTATTTTGATTTTTATCTGCTGCACAGCGTCGATGAGGAGCACTGGACCAACATTGAAAAGCTCGATCTGGTCAGCTTCATCAAGGAAAAGAAGGACGCCGGTCTGGCCAGGCACATCGGCTTTTCTGCCCATTGTCAGCCCGCTCTGCTGGAAGAGATTTTCTCCCGCTACGGCGACATCCTCGAATTCGTACAGATCCAGCTCAACTATCTGGACTGGGATTACATAGACGCCAAGGAGCTCTATGCTGTAGCGCGCAAGTACAACAAACCGCTGATCATCATGGAACCTCTGCGCGGCGGCATGCTGGCGGAGCTTCCGAGCGAAGAGGCTTACAATATCCTGACCGCGGCCACGAAGGCTTCCGGCGGCGCGTCTGTGAGCAAGGCTTCCTACGGGCTGCGCTTTGTCGATCAGCTGCCCGGCGTATTCTGCACGCTTTCGGGCATGTCCACGCTGTCTCAGATCGAGGAAAACATTGCGGCCTTCAGCGGTGCGCCGCTGACTGAGGCGGAGCTGGCGGCAATCCCGCAGGCTGTCAGCAAGCTGCGCAGCGACATCATGATCCCCTGCACGGCCTGCGATTATTGCTATGAGTGTCCTTCTAAAATCAAGATTCCTCAGATCTTCAAACTTTATAACAACATGGCGGCCAAGAATTTCATCCCCGGCTGGGATTCGCTCAGCGAAATGTATGCGGAGCTGGGGCCGAACGCTCACGACTGCATCGGCTGCGGTAACTGCGAGTCGCATTGCCCGCAGAAAATCGATATTATCGCACGCCTGCAGGCGGTAGACCAGAAATTTGCCGAGGTGATTGCCGCTCATGAATAAAGATTTAGGCGCTGTGCTGACGATTACAGCAGGCGTCATGTGGGGCTTTGGCGGCACCTGCGGTCAGTTTATCTTTGAAAGGTTCCCCATTGACCCTTCGCATTTGACAACTATCAGAATGCTTGCGGCCGGTCTGATTCTGGCTGTAGCAGGTCTCATTACGGACCGGCGCAACATGATCGGCATCTGGCAGTCCCGCCAGGCCTGCGGCAAGCTGCTGCTATACGGCCTTCTGGGCATCATGTTTTCGCAGCTCACATATATGCAGGCTATTTCTTATACCAACTCGGGAACGGCTACGATTTTGCAGTACACCGGGCCGGTGCTGGTGATGGTCATCAGCTGCTTTATGCAGAAAAGGCTGCCGACGCCGCGGGAAGCGCTGGCGATCGTGCTCGTCATCCTGGGCACTTTTTTCATCGCCACGCACGGCAGTCTGTCGAACCTGATCATCAACACGCAGGGGCTGGCCTGGGGACTGGCGGCGGCCGTCGCTCTGGCGCTGTATACGCTCATCCCCGGCCGCATCACGCAGCAATACGGCAGCATCACTGTCACCGCCTACGGCATGCTGATCGGCGGCATAGTCCTGTTTGTAATTTCGCGCGCCTGGGAAATGCAGCTCAGCGCTGACTATCGTTTTGTGCTGGCCTTCCTGGGGCTGGTGGTGCTGGGAACAGCGCTCACCTTCAGCATCTATCTCAAGGGGCTATCGCTGATCGGCCCGGTCAAGGCCAGCATGCTGGCCAGCGTGGAGCCTGTCTCGGCGGCGGCCTTCATGATCGTGTGGCTGGGCGTGCCTTTCCACTATATGGATCTGCTGGGCTTCGTGTGCATCCTCGCCACGGTGTTCCTGCTGACCCGACGCGATAACGATTCTCTCTAAAAGCGTAAAATTAGGCGTGCAAGGAGACAGAGGACAAGATTTTGTTCTCTGTCCTTTGATTTTGCGGGTGCAGCGAAAACAGCGGACAAAGAATTGTTCGTTCGACAGTGTTATGATGCACTTTAAGAAAAAAATCCGCCAGAAAACGAGCTGAAGGCGGTGAGTTTATCATTCTGGAAGGGCGTAGCACGGCCCGCAGCCACCAGCTATCCGGCCGCAGGAAAAATATTTTTTCTTTAAGGGAGATTTCAGAGCTTCAAAGAAAAACCCCTTGTCCGCTGTTTTCGCAAAGGCGGCTTTATGAATCCCACAAGAAAAAAACCTTGTCCGCTCTTCCCTTGAGTCAACAGTTTTGATTAAAAAGGGGAGAACCCGCACGCCTGCGACAGCGTTTTTGTTCCGTAACCTGCAAAAAAACGCCGCGCGGGCGCGCGGCGGCTGTGGTGTGCAGGCGGTTATTTGCCCGACGAATCTTCTTTGTATTCGCGGGCGGCTTCCTTGAATTTTTTGTAGACGAAGAGGCTTTCCTCTTCCCCCTTCTTCGCGGCCATATAGTTGCCGACTGCGCGCATGGCGCCTCTGCCCATGATAAACACGCCGATGAGCACGATGAACCAGTGCTGTTTGCTGATGATGGCCATGATGGTCCACAGCAGTCCGAATATGGCAAACGCGATCGCGTTCTTTCCTCTGGCAAAATCAGGAAGGCCGAAAGGCCCTCTTCCTCTTTTCATAAAATCATTCCTCCTCTATTTAAGCAGCTTGCTGTAATACGAATCCAGCTGATAAAGCACGGCGCACGGGTTGTGACCGGTCACGCGGTCTTTGGTCACCAGCGTCGTCACGATTCCGTCCGCATATTTGTAGAAAAGGCTGTCGTGGCCGACGCAAAGGCCGATGACCACCTTGAGATCCACGTTTTCTTCGTTTAAGATCTTGGCCTGCAGGATGGGGTTGCAGATGAATTCGCCCACGCCGCAGTCTTCGTCGCTGATGCCGATTGCGCTCTTAGGCGTGGAGCCCACCTTGCAGGCGACGCCGGTAACCTCGAAGCCGTGGCGGCGCAGCAGACGGGCGAAAGCCCGCGCTTCGCGCAGAAGGCCGACACAGGTGGCGATGCCGATCTTGCGGCAGCCCAGCTTTTTGGCAAATTCAACGATTTCCTGCGCCCGCGGATAAATGCCGTAGCCCTCCGCTTCCACGTCAGCCGCAGCGATTGCGACGCGATGGTTTTCTTCTGCGCCATACTCTGCCAGCGCTTCCGCCAGCAGCTCGCCGTCGAGATGCGTCGTGCGGCAGAACTCCGGAAAGTTGCCTTTTCCTTCATCGCAGAGACCGACCGTGCAGTCGATGCAACTGCGCTCGATTTTCCGGGCGGATTTTGCCTCCGCAGCAGTCTTTTCTGTCATTCGTTTTTCCTCCGTCATTTCAATCCTCTATTTTAATGCCGCGATTGCGCAGCCGCGTGCTCAGGTTGCCGCTCACCAGATTGTAGACGACGGCTACCAGCGGGATGAAAAAGATCATGCCCAGCACGCCGAAGAAGCTGCCGCCGACCAGCACCGCCACCAGCGTCCACAGCGCCGAAAGCCCTACGGAGCTTCCTACCACGTGCGGATAGATGAGCTGATTTTCGATCAGCTGCGCCGCCTCAAAGACGATGATGAAGAGCAGCACCTTGGAAGGCGAAAGCAGCAGCACCAAAAGCGCGCCGATGAAGCAGGAGAGAAAGGCGCCGATGTACGGTATAAAGGAAAGAATCGCCGTCATCACGCCCACCAGTCCCGCATACGGCATGCGGAAAATCGTCAGGGAAATGAAGATCAGAAAACCGAGGATCACGGCTTCCACGCACTGACCGGAAAAGAATTTCGTGTAAGTCTCGTCGATCATCCTGGCGATGGATGTGATCCTGTCAGCCACCGTTCTCTTGCAGTAGCCGTAAATCAGCTTCTTGCTCTGGCGCAGCAGGATATCCTTATCCAGCAGCACGTAGACGGCGATGATGATGCCGAAGAAAGCGTTCACCACGCCGGAAACGGTCGAAGTCGTAAGTCCGACGATGGAATCCATCACCGTGCCCACGCTGCCTATCGCTCCGTTGATGATGGCCTGCAGGTCAAAATCGGCCAGCCAGTCGGTAACCGCATCTATATTCCAGTCCTGCTGCTGCAGATACGCTATCCAGCGCGGGATCTGCACCTCGACGGCCGCATAGAGGCTGGTGACGGAGCTGACCAGCTCCGGTATCAGCAGCGTAAACATCAGAAACAGCACCAGGATCACGCACACGAAGGTCGACAGCAGACTGATGCCGTAGAACTTGCGCGCGCGGCCGTCACGGCGCGGCTTCAAGCGCGGACCGAGGAGCTTTTTATACAGCTTTTCAAAGGCCTTCATCGGCACGTTGAGCACGAAAGCGATGATCAGGCCGGCGATGACCGGCAGCACCATCGCAAAGATGCCCTCAAGCCAGCTGGTCACGTTGCCCAGATTCATCAACGCGGCGTAGAGCACGATGCCAAAGGTGATGAAGCCCAGTATTCTCTTGGTTTCTTTGCTCATTTAATTCTCTCTTTCTACCTGGATTTGTAATAAAGCAGGCAGTGGCAATAGCCTTCAAAATCAGGGTCCTTGATCTGCTCGCGGAATTCCTTGCACATGCACTTGTTTTCCTCGATGCGCTCGCGCCGGCACGGACAGTAGCCGCCCGTATGCTCAAGGCCCTCTTTGATTGCCCTGACGATTTCGGCGTCAGGATTTAAGGTCACTTTCAAATGAAACACCTCCGAATTTGAGTATAACATACTTTTCGTGCTTTTTGTGAGAAAAAATCAGTGATATAATCAAGATATGATAAACACGAAAGGAGAACCCCTATGCTCCGCATCATCAGCAGCGCCGAGTTCAGACAGCAGCAGGACGGCTCCCGCCTCTGCCGCGAAATGCTGCACAGTCTCAAGTCGATCAGATACTGCAAGGCCGAGGCCGAAGGAAACGCTCTGGCAGGCATCATGCGCATCCCCCGCAAATCAACGGAGAGAACGCCGCTGGCCTGCTTCGGGTTTTACATGACAAAAAAAGAGCTGGTTCTCATCAGCGATGAGCCGGCCTTTAGCTCCCACGTCGAAAAGCACCGCCAGCGCATCGACAGCGCCCGCTCTCCCGAGGAGCTTTTGCTCCTGCTCTTTGCCGGCAGCATCGCAGACGACGTGCTTTTCCTCTCGCACATCGATATGGCGATGGACGAAATGGAAGAAAAACTGCTGGCCGGAAAGGACCGTGACTTTCTACACGAGCTGACCAAATTCCGCCGCAAGCTCTCGGAGCTGAACGCTTTCTACGTGCAGCTCGGCGAAATGGCCGATGATTTTCAGGCGCAGGCCGGCGCGCAGACTGGCAAGCAGGCCGGCAAGCAGGCCGGCGACGAGCTGATCAGCGACCGCCTCGCCTGGCAGACCATGGCCGAGCGGCTGGAAAGGCTGCAGAGCTACGTGAGCCTGCTGCACGAATACGCTTTGCAGCTCACCGAGCTCTACCAGTCCGAGCAGGCCGCCAAACAGAACAGGGTCATTTCCATCCTCACGGTCGTGACGACGATCTTTCTGCCGCTGACGCTGCTCACCGGCTGGTATGGCATGAACTTCGCCGCCATGCCGGAGCTTGACTGGAAATACGGCTATCTGTGCGCGATCGGCGCGGCCGTCCTCATCGTCGTCGGCGAGATCATCTATTTCAAGAAGAAAAAAATGCTCTAGGCCATGCCCGGGGCCCGGCAGCCGGGCTCCGGGCGCATCATTTCAGCCGACTTATCCGGCTTATCTGGCCGCCTGACGGATCGCCGCCAGCAGCTCATCGTAAGTTTCGCAGGCCGGCACCTGCGGATTGGCCGCCTTGATGGCCTCGGTACTGCGGAAGAGGAAGCCCGCCTTGCTGGCCTTGATCATGTCCAGATCGTTATAGCTGTCGCCGGAAGCGATCGTCTCAAAGCCCATGGACTGCAGGCCCTTGACGGTGCTGTATTTGGAGCGCGCAATGCGCATCCTGTAATCCGTGATCTGCCCGTCTTCCGCCACTACCAGCTCATTGCAGAAGATGGCAGGCCAGCCCAGCTTTTTCATCAGCGGTCTGGCAAACTGTGTAAAGGTGTCGCTGATTATCACCACCTGCTGCTCCGCGCGCAGCGTGTCGAGAAATTCCTTCGCTCCCGGCAGCGGGTCGATAGCGTCGATCGTTTCCTCGATTTCTCTAAGCCCCAGGCCGTGCTCGCGCAGCACGTCAAGCCTCCACGCCATCAGCTTGTCGTAGTCAGGCTCGTCGCGCGTGGTTTTTTTCAGCTCCGGGATGCCGCTCTTCTCGGCGAAGGCCACCCAGATCTCCGGCACCAGTACGCCTTCCAGATCAAGACAAATCACATACATAATCCTTCCTCCTTTTTAAAGCACTTTTGTTTTATTCTTCTATCTTCGGCACCGTATTGATGTCATAAGGCGTCGACTGATAAACAAAGTAGTTGAGCCAGTTGGAGTAGAGCAGATTGGCGCTGGAACGCCAGTTGCTGTGCGGCTCTTTGCTGTCGTCGTCCTGCGGGAAATAATTTTCCGGCACCCTGATCGCAAGCCCCGCCTCCTTGTCGCGCCAGTATTCCTGCGCCAGCGTGTCCGTATCGTATTCGGAGTGGCCGGTGATGAAGATGCGCCGTCCTTCGTTGGTGGAGATCGCATAGACGCCGGCTTCCTCGCTCTCGGCCAGGATCTTCAGGCTCGGAACCTTGAGAATATCCTCCTTGCGCACCGTCGTGTGGCGCGAATGAGGCACCATGAACACGTCGTCAAAACCGCGGAAAAGGATCGAGCCCTTGTGCGTCACGCGGTGGTGGAAGACGCCGAAGAGCTTTTCCGGCAGCTGCTGCTTGGGAATGCCGTAGTGATAGTAGAGCGCGGCCTGCGCGCCCCAGCAGATGTGAAAGGTGCTGTAGACATGCGAGGTGCTCCATTCCATGATACGGCACAGCTCCGGCCAGTATTCTACCTCTTCAAATTCCATGGTTTCCACCGGCGCTCCGGTGATGACCATGCCGTCGAAATAATCCTCCTTCACGTCGTCAAAGCTCTTGTAAAAGGCCAGCATGTGCTCTCTGGCCGTATGCCGGGGAATCCGGCCCACCGCCATCAGCTCCACCTCTATCTGCAGCGGCGTGTTGCCCAAAAGGCGCGCCAGCTGCGTCTCGGTCGTGATCTTGGTCGGCATCAGATTCAATATCAGAATACGCAAGGGGCGGATGTCCTGCGTAGTCGCTCTGGTCTCATCCATGACGAATATATTTTCGCTCTCTAATGTCTTGCGCGCCGGCAGCTCGTTGGCTATTTTGATCGGCATTCTCTCACCTTCCCTTTGTCTGATAATTCATCTCGGATAATTCAACATAGTAATAGAGATATTTTACCACTTAAGCGCACAGATAACCAGAAATTTGTTGAAAAATGCCAAAAATATGTTATAATGTTAGCGTCCTATAATTTGTAATAAATGGAAAGGAAGCCTTCTTCAAGCAGCTGGAAAAGGCCGCCAGTGATCCCACGCTGGAATATCAGTCGGAGTATCCCGAGCTTTACGCGGACTGCGACTTTGATTTCGCCGAAACAGAGGCCAGCCAAAAGATCTGTTACCTGACCTTTGACGATGGTCCCAACAGCGAGGTGACGCCGCAGGTGCTCGACACATTGAAGGAATATGGCATCAAGGCGACCTTCTTCGTCATCTACCGCGACGGCGAGGCCGAAAAGGCGCTTTACAAGCGGATCGTCGAAGAGGGTCATACTATCGGCATTCACACCGCCAGTCACAACTACAACAAAATATACGCCTCTGTCGAGGCGTATCTGGCTGATTTTCAGAAGGTCTCCGCTCAGGTGGAAAGCGTGACGGGCGTCAAGCCGGAAATTTTCAGATTTCCGGGCGGCTCCGTCAACGTCTACAACAAGGCGATCTATAAGCAGCTCATCGCAGAAATGACCAGGCGCGGCTATGTTTACTATGACTGGAATTCCTCCACCGGCGACGCATCCGGCGGCAGCATTTCCGTCTCTGATATCGTCAGCTACTCGCTCAGCACCGGCCAGTACGACAAGAAAATCCTTCTCTGTCACGACGGCCCCGGCCATCAGAACACCGCCGAGGCTCTGCCGGACATCATCGAGGGACTCATGGAGCAGGATTACAGCTTTGCGGCGCTGGATAATTCCGTCGCGCCGATCTGCTTCGGTTACTGATCTGTAATCTTGCCTGCAGATCGTCGCGGACGGCCTGCAAGCGCCGATCGTCAGTTCTGTGATCGCCGCTTTTATCCTGAAATTATCCTGAAATCACGCCGTCCTCTTTTCCCTCGACGTCCTCTTTCGTCAAGGCCGAGGAAACGAAGGCCGTTATCAGACTGTACGTTTTTTCTTTTCGGCTGAACTGGTAATTGTACACCTCTTCGCCGGCCGCGGTCCAGACCACGAGGCTGACCACGTCGTCTTCGCCGCCGGTGACCCAGCGGTAATATATGTCCTGATCCTCGCCGATGTCATCTTTGAGCATCGTCACGATGTCTGCCATCTGCAGCTTTTCCGCTTCCAGCTCTGCGGCAGCCGTGTGTTCGCCGCTGTTATATTCGGCGAGCGTCTCCTCAATTTCTACTCGCAGCTCCGCCAGCGTATCGCTGACCGTCTCTCCCCGCTTCTGTTCTTCCAGATAGGTGAAGAAAAACACGAGACCGAACATGATCAGGATGAAAGCGCTGGGAAGGATGATAAACATCCATTTAAAGGTGCCGTTTTCGCGGCGGTACATCACGCTCCAGCCAAAAGCGCCCGCGATGAGAAGAATCAGCAGGACGGCGGACAGGCCGACTGCGGCCCCAAGCAGGCCACCGGCGGGATAAAACCACAGAAACATGCCCTCAAACAGCAGCCAGGCGAGCGGCCAGGCTGGTTCCCAGAAGCGCTGAAGGATAACCTCGCCGCTGAGGGCGTTGTAGGCGGCAACTCCGCTGGTGCCTTTTCCGCCCAGCATGGCGATGGCGGCGATGATCCTGAAGATCTTCCGTGCTCTTTTGGACATTTTTTTGCCTTCTTCAGGAAGCAGCGCACCGATCAGAAACGCGAGCAGCCCCATGACGGTCTGAAAGACACCGGCCAGCAGAAAAACGAGCTTGCCTTCGTCTTCCATCTGCCCGCGCAGGGCGATCAGGGCGAGGCCGAGAGCTGCCAGCAGCAGGGACAGGATGCAGTTTACAATGTGAAATGTCTTTTTCATGGGTTCTCCTCACAGAAAATTGTCTTGGGGCGCTCTTGGTGCGCGCCGGCTCTTGGGTGCCCGCGCCGGCTCTTGGGCACCCGCGCCGGCTCTTGGGCACCCGCGCCGGCAAATCATACATTCTAATAAGTTTGCGCAGAAAAGTATGAGCCTGTTCATCACTTTCGAGCCGCAAGCATAATTATGTATGACTTTTTTAAGCTTCGCCCTGAGGAAAAAGCAAAAAAACGAGATAAACGCCGTTTCCGCACC
>CALWNX010000065.1 GCA_944382925.1 uncultured Clostridia bacterium
TTTCACATCAGGAGGGTCACGTGGAGGCGGTGCGCTATTTCGCGCAGGTTGACGAGAAGCAGCCCTATATCTGCTTTCATTTCAGCGGCGGAACGAGCGAGGCGCTGCTGATCGACAGAAAGAGCGGTCGCTTCGATATTGCCGGCGGCAGCAAAGACCTGGCCTACGGGCAGGTGCTTGACCGTCTGGGCGTCGCTCTGGGCTACGATTTTCCCTGCGGCCAGGAGCTTGATGCGCTGGCGCTTTCTGCTGAAGGAGAAGAACAGTTTTTCTCTCCTGTTAAAGTCAGCGACTGCTATGTCAACCTTTCCGGCCTTGAGAGCCAGGGACAGAGACTGCTGGCTTTGGACAGCTTTGAAATTCCCAAGAAGCGGCAGCGGCTGGCGGCGGCCCTGCTTGACAGGCTTGCTGCTTCGGTATGCGAAATGTGCTGCCAGCTGCACGAAAAATACGGTGTGACGACCTTTATCTTTGCCGGCGGCGTTTCCGCCAGCGAATATATGAAAAAATATCTCCGGGCCAGACTGACAGGACGTTTTACGCTCGTCTTCGGCGATCCGGCTCTGGCCGCCGACAATGCGGTCGGCATCTCATTGCTTGGAGGAAGCAGGCTATGGCTTTAAAACCCGTGACAGTTTCACAGTTGAACGAATATATCAGCCGGGTTCTGACTACTGATCCGCTTCTGGGCAATATATCCGTCCGCGGCGAGATCTCCAATCTCAAGCATCACAGCTCGGGCCACGTATATTTTTCCCTTGTGGACGATAGCAGCAAGATCAACTGCTTTCTGCCAGCTTCCTATGCGCGCAATATCGGCGCCAACCTCAGCGACGGACTGGAGATCACGATATACGGCTATATCAACGTCTATAAAAAGGGCGGCGCCTATACGCTGTTCGTGCGGACCCTCGAGGCCTTGGGTGCGGGCGATCTGGCCAGCGCTTTTGAGCTGCTCAAGCAACGGCTGGAAAAAGAAGGTCTCTTCAATAAGGCTCACAAGAAACCGCTGCCGGCTTTTCCGCGCCGGGTGGGCGTCGTCACCTCGCCAACCGGGGCAGCCGTCCGCGATATAATAAAAATTATCACCAGCCGCACACGCATGACGGATGTGATCGTCTTTCCCGTGCAGGTGCAGGGAGAAGGGGCGGCAGAGGATATAGCCGCGACGCTCGCCATGATAAACCGTGACTTTGACGATATTGATGTGCTTATCGTCGGACGCGGCGGCGGCTCGGCCGAGGATCTCAGCGCCTTTAACGAAGAAAGCGTGGCCCGCGCAGTATATAACAGCCGCATCCCGGTGATTTCGGCCGTCGGTCATGAGACGGATTTTTCCATCTGTGACTTCGTCGCCGATCTCAGGGCGGAAACACCGACTGCGGCGGCCGAAGCGGCGGTACCTGACGATGCTCAGCTGCGCGCGCGCCTGGCAGAGCTTAATACCCGGCTTTCCACGCAGCTTACAGGAAAGCTGGAATACAGCAGCCTCCTGATGCAAAGCCGCCGCCAGAAAATGAGCCAGGCTCTCAAGTCGCGGCTTTCGGAACTTGCGCACGAGACTGAACGAGCATATCTGACGCTGAAGGAAAACAATCCTTTCAACATACTGGCCAAGGGCTACGCGCTGATCAGAGAAGAGGACGGCAAGGCCGTGACCTCTGTGCATAATCTGAAAGCACAGCCATACCGCATCATGTTAAGAGACGGAACCGCTCTGGTAAGCATTGCAGAGGTCCGGCTCCAAAATGAAAAAGAAGGTGATTTATCATGACTTTTGCAGAATCTATGAACAGACTCGCCAAGATGGCAGAAAAAATCAGCGATGAGCACGTATCGCTCGAGGAAGCTGTGGCCTGCTACGAAGAGGGCATCAGATGCTATGAACGCTGCAGCCAGATTATAAAAGAGGCGCAGCAGAAGGTCGAATTCTACGGACAGGAGGCCGAATAAGAGATTATGGACAGAAGCTATGATGAATACAAGGATATAATCAATACTCATCTGATGGATTTTATTCCTAATATCGACAATAAGAGCATTTCTCTTTACGAAGCGATGAAATACAGTCTGCAGGCAGGAGGAAAGAGACTGCGGCCGGTTTTGCTCCTGGCAGCCTGCGATTTTGCCGGCGGTGACATCAGAGAGGCTCTGCCTTACGCCTGTGCGATCGAATACATCCACACGTATTCGCTGATCCACGACGACCTGCCGGCGATGGACGACGATGATCTGCGCCGCGGCCGTCCTACCAATCACAAGGTCTACGGCGAGGCGATCGCGATCCTGGCCGGCGACGGCCTTCTGACGACGGCCTTTGAGGTCATCAACAAGGATATGATGCTGTACTACGATTCGCCGGAAAAGATAACGCAGAGGGTAAACGCTGCCTATCAAATCGCCAGCGGGGCCGGAGTGCGGGGAATGGTGGCCGGACAGGTTTCCGATATAGAAGCCGAAAATGCGGCCGCCTCCAGTGAGATGCTCGAATACATCCACCTGAACAAGACGGCTGCTCTGATCAAGGCTGCCGTAAAAGCCGGCCTCTATCTTGGTCATTACGATGAGAAGATGATCAGCGACATGAGCAAGTATGCCGACAATCTCGGTCTTGCTTACCAGATCGCCGACGACATCCTCGACGTGGTCGGTAATCCCGAGGAGCTCGGCAAGGCGACCGGCTCCGATCAGAAGCAGAATAAAAATACTTATGCCTCGGTCAACGGCCTTGACGCCGCTTACCGGCGCCTTTCGGAGCTGACAGACAATGCGGTCAGTGCGATCGCAGATTATTATGACAACGCTGAATTTTTCAGAGAGCTGGTTCTGCAGCTGGCTCATCGGCATGCTTAGGCTGAGGAGCAAGGCAGAAACATAAAAGAAAAGGTCACAGCAATGAGCAAGGATATTACAGAATACAATTTTCCCCAGGATCTGAAAACCATGTCCTTAAAGGAGATGGAGCTTTTGTCGTATTCGATCAGAGATTTTCTCATCGAACACGTGGCCAAAACCGGCGGACATCTGGCTTCCAACCTGGGTGTGGTGGAGCTGACCATCGCTCTGCACAAGGTCTTCAACACCCCGCAGGACAAGATAATCTGGGATGTGGGTCATCAGGCGTACGTACACAAGATCCTGACCGGCAGAGCCGGGCGTTTTGACGGTTTGCGCCAGCTCGACGGTCTGAGCGGCTTTCCCAAGTGCGGCGAAAGCGAATACGACTGTTTCGACACCGGTCACAGCAGCGTTTCCATCTCTGCCGCGGCCGGCATGGCGGCTGCCCGCGATTTGAAAGGCGAAAAAAACGAGGTGATCGCCGTCATCGGCGACGGCTCGCTGACCGGTGGAGAGGCTTACGAGGGTCTGAACAATATCGGCGACAGCAAATCCAAGGTTATCGTCATTCTCAACGATAACGGCATGTCCATTTCGCCAAACACAGGCGGCATTGCCAAGCATCTTGGCAGCCTGCGCACGTCCAAGGGCTATCTGGGCCTGAAAAAATTCGTCAAGAAACATCTTAAAGCAGGGTCAGGACTCGGAGATACGCTGGCGGATATAAAAAATGATATCAAATATTCGATCATGGATTACGGCGGCGTTCTCTTTGAAGAGCTCGGCTTTACTTATTTCGGCCCCGTCGACGGACATAACATCCGCGATCTGATCGATGTGATGGTTAAGGCCAAGCAGCTCAACGAGCCTGTCGTGATCCACACCATTACACAAAAGGGCAGGGGTTATCTCAACGCTGAAAAGGATCCCGGCAGATTCCACGGCGTAGGACCGTTTGACACGACGACCGGAGCTTCGCTGGAGAAGAAAACCGGCAGCACTTTTTCCGAGCTCATGGGTGATTTTGCCCTTGAACTGGCAGAAAAGGATGAGTCCATAGTTGCCGTCACAGCAGCCATGGGAGAGGCGACCGGCCTGGGAAACTTCGCCAGGACCTTTCCGCAGCGCTTCTTCGATGTCGGCATTGCTGAGCAGCATGCTGTTACTTTTGCGGCAGGGCTGGCCCGCGAGGGCATGAAGCCGCTGGTTGCCATCTATTCTTCATTTTTGCAGCGCAGCTATGATCAGCTGATGATCGACGTCTGCATGCAGAAGCTGCCGATCGTCTTTGCCATCGACAGGGCAGGCTGCGTCGGAGCAGACGGAGAAACGCATAACGGAATGTTTGATCTGGCCTATCTTTCGTCAATGCCGGGTATGACCGTTCTGACACCCAAGGACGGCAATCAGCTCCGCGAAATGATGGCCTACGCCTTCAGCTTAAAGGCGCCGGTAGCGATCCGCTATCCGAGAGGCAGCGCCGATTTTGATAACAATATTATGTCAACTTATTGCGGCCAGAATCCGCGCGTGCTGCAGCAGGGGACAGTCGATATCTGGGCCTGCGGCCGCATGTTTGACTGTGGCCGGCAGATAGCAGGCCTGCTGAATAGAGAAGGCATCAAGGCCGGCCTTGTTGATGTTACCTGCGTCAAGCCGCTTGACATTTCCGCCTTCGACTTTAAATTGAAGGAGACCCGGCTGATCGTTGCCTGCGAGGATCATTCACTGATTGGCGGCCTTGGTCAGCAGCTGACCTGCGCCCTGACGCCGGCTAAAAAGAGCTTTCTCTGTTTTGGCTGGCCCGATGAGTTTATTCCGCAGGGGACGTTTGCTCAGCTGGCGGACAGGTATGGCCTCACAGCCGAAAAAATTACAGAAAGGATTTGCAGAGAACTTGAAAGAAAGGCTTGATGTGCTCCTGGTGCAAAGGGGGCTTTTTCCATCACGAGAGAAGGCCAAGGCCGCCATCATGTCCGGCATCGTCACCGTTGACGGACAGCTCAGCGACAAGGCGGGCAATATGGTCGATACCGGCGCTGTTATCGCCCTGAAAGAAAATTCCTGCCCCTATGTCAGCCGCGGCGGTCTGAAGCTGGCCAAGGCGATGGAGCTTTGGCACATAAAGCTTGCCGGCGCTGTCTGCATGGATATCGGCGCTTCCACCGGCGGCTTCACCGACTGCATGCTGCAAAACGGCGCTTCCCTGGTCTATGCCGTCGATGTCGGCTACGGTCAGCTGGATTACAAGCTGCGCCGGGACGAGCGCGTTATCAATATGGAAAAATGCAATATCCGCTATATAGATATAGAGCAGATCAAAGCGCTTGATTTCATCAGCATAGACGTCTCCTTCATCTCGCTGCGCCTTGTCTTTCCGGTGGCGGCCGAGCTTCTCAAAGACGGCGGCAGCCTTGTCTGCCTCGTTAAACCCCAGTTTGAGGCCGGGCGCGAGCAGGTGGGCAAAAAAGGGATCGTCCGGGACAAAAAGGTCCATGTACAGGTGATCGAAAATGTGATAAAATATAGTATTGAAAACGAATTATTTCCGTGCGGTCTGACATATAGCCCGGTCAAGGGCGCCAGGGGCAATATTGAATATCTGCTTATGCTGCGCAAGAAAAAAGGCGATGACGCTTTGGCGCTCTGCACCCAAGGCCGCGCAGCCATCGAAAAAACTGTTAACAGCTCTCATGAAGAATTAGACCGGCATGAGGGTTCGCTATAAAGCATCAAAAGTAAAGAGAAGGAGAGATTGCAATGAATTTTTCCCACAAAGTTCAGGCGATGGAGCTTTCGCCGATCAGAAAGTTTGTTCCTTATGCAGATGCGGCCAGAGCAGCAGGAAAAAAAGTCTATGGCCTCAACATCGGTCAGCCGGACATCAAGACACCGGAAGCCTTTTTCCAGGCTGTCAGAGGCTTTGACGAGGATGTGCTGGCCTATGCCAACTCACAGGGCGTGGCAGAGCTTTTGGACGCTTTGGCAGGATACTACAAACGCCTCGGTCTTGACTTCGAGCGCAAGGATCTGCTCATCACCAACGGCGGCTCTGAGGCTATCAATATGCTGATGACTGCCATCCTAAACGAAGGTGATGAGGTCATCATGGCCGAGCCTTTCTACACCAACTACAAGACCTTTGTCGGTCAGGCCGGCGGCAAGGTCGTAGCCATTCCGACGACAGCAGAGGACGGTTATCAGTACGCAGTGAAGGAAAAGATCGAGAAGGTCATCAGCGACAGGACCAGAGCGATTTGCATCATCAATCCCGGCAATCCGACCGGCAAGGTGCTGACCAGAGACGAAATGAAGCTGATCGTAGACATCGCGCTGGCGCATGATCTCTTCATCATCGCCGATGAGGTCTACAGAGAATTCGTCTACGACGGCAAGGAAATGACCACCTTCGGCTCCTTCAAGGAAGCAGCGCAGAACATCGTCATCGTGGATTCAGTTTCCAAGAGATTCTCGGCCTGCGGCGCCAGAGTGGGCTCGATCGCTTCCAAAAACGAAGAGCTGATGCTTCATCTGCTCAAGCTGGCTCAGGCCAGGCTGTGCTGTCCGACCATCGACCAGATCGGCGCGGCGGCGCTTTACAGACTTGATCCTTCATACTTCAACGATATTAAGAAAGAATACGAGCATAGAAGAAACGTCTCCGTGGAAGCGCTCAACGAGATCGAAGGCATCAAATACGGCGTGCCGGAGGGTGCTTTCTACATTACCTGCCAGCTGCCGGTAGACGACGCGGAAAAATTCCTCATGTTCCTGCTTACAGAATTCGACGTCGACGGCCGGACCTGCATGTTCGCTCCGGCAGGAGGATTTTTCAGCACGCCGGGCGTAGGCAAAGCCGATATTCGTATCGCTTACGTTCTCAACGCCGAAGACATGAGAGCCGGCATCAACATCATCAAAGAGGGCATTAAGGCCTATAACAGCAGAAAATAGGGAGAAAACGATGAAATTATCACCAATGATGGAACAATATATGGCGATCAAAGCTGATTATCAGGACTGTATCTTGTTTTTCAGACTGGGTGATTTTTACGAAATGTTTTACGACGACGCTCTGCTGGCGTCCAAGGAATTAGAATTGACCCTTACGGGCAAAAATTGCGGTCAGGAAGAAAGGGCTCCCATGTGCGGAGTCCCTTTCCATTCCGCCGAGAGCTATATTGCCAAGCTGGTAGAAAAAGGGTATAAGGTCGCCATCTGCGAGCAGGTGGAGGATCCGGCCGCGGCCAAGGGGATCGTCAGACGCGAGGTCATTCAGATAGTCACTCCCGGTACAGTGACGGCGCAGTCCATGCTCAGTGAAGGAGAAAACAACTACCTGGCCGCCGTCTACTTCGACGAAAAGGAGCCGCGCATGTCCGTCGCTTACTGCGATATTTCCACCGGAGAGCTCAAGGTCACGGAAAGCGGCGGCGAGCAGGCCTTAAGCGCGCTCGTCAACGAGCTCGTCAAAATCAAGGCCCGGGAGATCATCGTCACGGCTTCTTTTGCGGCTTCTTATCCGCGCGAAGAGCTGGCTCTTGTCACAGACGCCTTTATCAACGTGATGGCGGATGAGTTCTTTTCGCCCCACGCCTGTATAGAGGCTATCAAGTCACAGTTTGACTGTCCCAACACAGCCGCCGTCGGTCTGACAGACGACAGCTGCGCCGTGCTCTCGCTGGGCGCGCTGCTTTGTTATCTGCTGGAAACGCAAAAACACAGCCTGCGCCATATCACAGGCTTTGAATTTTACGAGCTGGGCAAGCACATGGCTCTTGACAAGGCCACGCTGCGTAATCTCGAGCTGACTGAGTCGCTGCACGACAAGAAGGTGAACGGCTCGCTTCTTTACGTGCTTGATAAGACGCACACCGCCATGGGCAGCCGCCGGATGAAGCAGTGGCTGCGCGAGCCTCTCAACGACGCGGAGAGTATAAACGAGCGTCTTGACGCGGTGGAAGAGCTTTACTCGCAGGTGCTTCTGCGTAACAATATCAAAGAAAATCTCAAGGGCATCTACGATTTTGAACGTCTGGCCGGCCGCATCGCCTGCGGCAACGCTAACGGCAAGGATCTGATCGCCCTGCGAAATTCTCTCGCTCTGCTGCCGGAGATCAAGGAGCTGCTGGGATATTTTTCTGCTTCCGCTCTGCACACAATCGATGAGCAGATAGATCATCTCGCCGAGGTGCGCGAGCTGATCGAAAACTCCATCTCGGAGGATGCGCCTTTTTCCATACGCGAGGGCGGCCTGATCAAAGAAGGTTATTCCGGGGAGCTCGATGCGCTCAAGGATTCGATCAAGGACGGCAAGTCCTGGATCTCCGGCCTTGAGGCCAGCGAAAGAGAGCGCACGGGCATCAAGAACTTAAAGGTAGGCTACAACAGGGTTTTCGGATATTATCTGGAGGTTACCAGATCGTATTTTGAACTCATACCTGATAACTATATCAGAAAACAGACTCTGGCTAACGCGGAACGCTTCATCACGCCGGAGCTGAAGGAGATGGAAAATCTGGTGCTCAACGCCGAGACCAAGATCAATCAGCTGGAGCACGAAATCTTCGTCTCTGTGCGCGACCGCATCGAGACATACATAAGTGCAATTCAGAAAACCTCGGCGGCGGTGGCCGCGCTTGATGTTCTCTGCGCCTTTGCACATGTGAGCGAAAAGCTCGGCTATGTTAGGCCAAAGGTGGATGATTCGCTCTCGATAAAGATCATCAAGGGCCGCCATCCGGTGATCGAGCAGACCACTTCCGGCGGTCAGTTTATAGCCAACGATACGTATATAGATGACCAGGACAGCAGCCTGCTGCTGATAACCGGCCCCAACATGGCCGGAAAATCCACCTACATGCGGCAGACAGCCTTATTGGTGCTGATGGCGCAGGCCGGCTGCTTTATCCCCTGCGAAAGCGCGCATATCGGCGTCGTGGATCGCATCTTTACCAGGATCGGTGCTTCTGACAACCTCGCGCAGGGACAATCCACATTTTATGTGGAGATGAGCGAGCTTGCCTATATCCTCAGCTCGGCAGCAGCGCGCAGCCTCATCATCCTCGATGAGATCGGCCGCGGCACCAGCACTTATGACGGACTTTCCATCGCCTGGGCTGTGGTGGAGCATCTGGCCGGCAGCAACACGCACATACGCACGCTGTTTGCCACTCACTATCACGAGCTGACGGTGCTCGAGGGCCAGGTGGCCGGCGTGCACAACCTCAATGTCGACGTGTCGGAGGCAGGCGGCAATATCGTCTTTCTGCACAAGATCGTCGCCGGTTCCGCCAGCAGGAGCTACGGCATCCATGTGGCCAAGCTGGCCGGTATTCCGCCCGCTATTTTAACAAGAGCCAGAGAAAAGCTTGCTGAGCTCGAGAAGGGCAGCAAGCCGTCGTATCACGCCGAGGAAAGAGCCGGACAGCCGGCGGTAAATGAGCAGATCAGCTTTTTTGAGCGCGCTCCCGATCCTCTGGTAGCTAAGCTGCGCGCGCTTGACCTCATGGAAATAACGCCTTCGCAGGCCATCCGCGTCCTCGAAGAGCTCAAGGAGTCTTTAGATGATTAGGATTCTCGACAAACAAACTGCTGACAAGATCGCAGCCGGCGAGGTAATCGAAAGGCCGGTCTCGATCATCAAGGAGCTGGTGGAAAATTCGCTCGACGCCGGCGCTTCTTCGCTTGTCATCGAAATCAGAAAGGGCGGCAAAGCCTACATCAGAGTCAGCGACAACGGCATGGGCATCGCCGATGAGGAAGCGGAAACAGCTTTCCTCCGCCATGCCACCAGCAAGATCAGCAGCGCTTCAGATCTGGAAGCGCTCAATACGCTGGGCTTTCGCGGCGAAGCACTGGCCTCTGTCTGCGCAGTAAGCCGCACGGAAATGATCAGCAAGAGGAGAGAAGACAAACTGGGCACCAGACTGGTGCTGCACGGCGGCGAGGTCATCACTCATCAGCCGACCGGCTGTCCTGACGGCACTACCATGATAGTCAGCGATTTGTTTTACAACACGCCGGCCCGGCAGAAGTTTCTCAAGAGCGATGCGGCAGAAAGCGGCCTTATCATCGAGCTGGTCTCGGAGCTGGCCCTTGCCTACCAGGATGTCGCTTTCCGCCTCATCAGCAACGATAAAGTAATCTTCGCCACCTCCGGCCGGGGAGACCGCCTCGACGTGATCAGCAGAGTTTTTCCATCTGTCGATACCCGCAACCTGACGGCAGTTAACTTTCGCGCCGGCGGTATGAGCCTGACGGGCTATGTTTCAACGCCGGCTTTGAGCCGCACGTCGAGGAGCGGACAGATCTTCTTTGTCAACGGCCGTATCGTCAGCAGCAAGGTGCTCGAAAGAGGTCTTTCCGCCGCATATAAGGAAAGGCTCTTTGCCGGGCGTTATCCGCTGGCCTTTCTCTTTCTCGCAGTTGACGCGAAGGAGCTTGACGTCAACATACACCCAAACAAACGCGCAGTACGTTTCGACGACGAGGCAGCGGTCGAAGCCTTTGTCACTGCAGCTGTCAAAGAAGCGCTCGGTGCCAAAGAAGCTGTCGTCAGAGCTGCCGATATTTTCCGCCAGCCGCCGGGGCGCGAAGCTTCGCTGCTGAAAGAGACCGAGCAAATTGACTTTACCTACAGCAGAGCGCCTTTGGCCTCGGCGTCTGAAGAGATTGAAACTCCGCCGCCTGATGCTGCAAGCCTGACAGCGCCCGAGGCGTCTTTGCCAGGCACGCCCGCCAAAGCAAAGATCGAGCTGACACCGCCGCCGCTTAAGCCTTTTGACTTTGCCGCCCTGACAGTCACCGGCGTGATCTTTAACACCTATATCACCGCCGTAGATGAGGACTGCTTCTACCTCTTCGACCAGCATGCGGCCCACGAACGCATCTTTTATGAAAAGCTGGTCGGCGCCTATGACAGGGAAGAAAAGCTTTCCCAGCCGATTCTGCTGCCGATCATCATCGACGTGCCGCCGGCGCTGGCCGAAAACGAAGCAAGCTGGCTTTTACATC
Source organism: uncultured Clostridia bacterium (assembly GCA_944382925.1). GTDB lineage: Bacteria > Bacillota > Clostridia > Peptostreptococcales > Anaerovoracaceae > Fimisoma. Next base: position 10,855 of record CALWNX010000065.1, read on the forward strand.
TTGAAGCGATGGGCTTTGTGATCGATAATTTCGGCCCGGCCAGCTACAGGATCACTGAAATTCCAACTTTTATGACCCTGGGTGAGGCTGAGGATTTTGCCCGCGACTTTATCGACAACATTGACAGCCGCGACGATCTTCGCAACACTATCGTCATCGACAAGCTGATCATGAAATCCTGCAAGTCCGCAGTCAAGGCGCATGATCGCCTTTCAGACGAAGAGCTTATCGCCCTGATCAGGGAGCTTTCATCCTGCGTCAATCCGTTCAGCTGTCCGCACGGCCGGCCGACCTTCATCCGTCTTACGGAGCACGAAATAGGAAGATTGGTCAAGCGCGCATGAAAAAGCAGGCTGTAGTGATCGCCGGACCGACAGCCGCCGGCAAAACAAAATTTGCCCTGAG